>JAZNRM010000163.1:0-4250 GCA_045590695.1 Methanobrevibacter sp. | reverse complement strand
TTTTATTTTTTATTTCTTCTGGTAGTTTCTCACATACAAAAAACATATTCTGTGTATTTATCACGTTATCCATATTCCAATTTCTAATATCTAACGTTTAGAAACTTGTGAATAATTAGATCTGTAAATGAATAAGATGTTTTTATTATTATCTATTGCAATATTTTGAGCTTCATGATAATCTTCTATATGCTCGATTTTAAGTTGTTTTTCATTCATTGCATTGATTTTATTCTCTAAACTCTTTCCAAGCTCGTCAGTTAATATTAAGTTAGCATTTGGATTATCAGTCAAGTATTCATCTAAGAATTTAGATAGCTTATCTTCATCTATCTCTTCACATGTAACTCCATACTTTCCTCCAATTATGATATAATAATTTTCAATGTCCTTTATCATGTTTATTGAGCTTTCAATCGCTTTTGTGTTGATGCCTGGATTGATTTCTTCAATAATCCTTAAACCATTTTCTTCATCGATTTCTCTAACATTTGTTCGCCCATCGATTCCTTTAAAGTTTGATAAAGCATTTTGAATTGTTTCTTCATCTATGCCTAATGCTAATGCAGTTGTTGCAGTTGCTAAAACGTTTAGCATATGATGAGGTCCAGGCGCAAAGCAATCTATATCCAGTTTACCATTTATTAATTTTCCATCAATAGTTTTTAAGTCATGATAAATGACATTTGCATTAGTTTTATCAATATCATAATCAATGGATTCGCAGTAGACATTTGCTTCTTTATCATTTAAGGAAAAGCTATTGATCTTATCTTTGTATTCCTCTTTTTCATTTGGATAGAATTCATTCAATGTTTCATATTCTATCACTACAGAAGGGGACTTGAAAACCTGTATTTTAGCAGTTCTCGCATCTGATTTTCCTTTTGCAATGGAATAGTTTTCAACAAGATTGGTTAATATTCCAATGTCTGCCAAACCGCAAATTCCTAATGAGTTTTCGAAGATTGCCATTTCATAATTCAAATCAGTATATGGATTTTCGTTAAACTCTTCCTGAAGATCATTTTCTTCCATCCTTTCCTCTAAATCCAGATTCTTATCGCATATTGGAAATGTGCTGCATTTAGGATTTGCTATCTTTTTAGCAAGTTGAATGGCATTTATTATATTTGCAGGAGTTATGCTGATATCCTTTTGTAGAATAAGCTTTTGCTCATTATTATTATTTTTTCTAAACAAATAAGCGCCTAAACTTGATAATAACAATGTATCCTTATTGTTTTCTAAAAATATTTCCTTTAGTAGGAATGCAACGCTTGTTTTTCCTTTAACTCCAGTGAGTTCAATGGTCTTGATATCTTGATTTATAGTTTCCTCTTTCCAAAGGGATAAAACAAGTTCTGTTGCTTGATGATGGTTGATGATTTCATATTGATTTAATATGCTGTCCTTATCTGAGTCAATCAAATCAGCTATTTCAATCAATAATTCATCAATGTTTAATGAAGAGTGAATAGGATTGATTATTAAGTCTTTTTCTTCATTTTGTCTTTCAATCATTTTTTCTGAATTTAATTTTAGCTGATTTTTAAATGAATCAAAATCCTTAATGATATTTACATCATAAGTGATTAAAAGATTCTCATCTTCACTTTTCAATGTATTGTATAAGTCATATGCAAATACATTTTCATAAATTCCTGATTTGGCAAGTTCTGAGGATATCTTAACTCCTCCGTGTGTCAAATCAACTAAAAAGACATTCATTGTTTCACTCTTGATTAAATAATTATAAAAAACTGATTTAAATTTAAAAATAGAATTCTCATTTTAAAAAATAAATAAATAGAAAGATTAGTTGAGCATTATAATACTCTATTAATGCTGTCTAATCCTCCTTCATTAAGTTTATCCTTAACTTTCTTGTAGAAGTATTTCTTATTGATTCTCATGAAGTAAACATCTTTTTCGGATTTCTTGATAACGAGCTCTTCCATATAGTTCACTTCTTTTTGGATTTGCCCATCCATTACGAAGATTGCTTTCTTACCTCTTTTAAGGAGCTTGATTCTGATTTCACTTCCATCAGATACAACAAATGGCCTTACTCCAAGTTTGTATGGACAAATTGGCACTATAATGAATGCTCCTACTTTAGGGTCTACAATAGGCCCTCCTGCAGACATTGAATAAGCTGTAGAACCACTTGGTGTAGAGATAATCAATCCATCTGCCCTTAATTCCTCTACAACTTCTCCGTCTACAGAAATCTCATAATGAAGCATTTTAGCAGGTCTTGCAGTCATTATAACTACTTCATTCAATGCACGGAATGTTTGGTTTTCGTGGGAAATGATGATTTGTGTTCTTTTCTCTTTAGACCATTCACCATCCAAGATAGCATCAAGAGCTTCAAAAGTGTTTTCAACCTCAATTTCTGTCAAGAATCCTACAGTACCCATATTGATTCCAAAAATCGGAATTTCCTTGGTCAATTGGTTTTGGGTTCTAAGGAGGGTCCCATCTCCTCCAAGTATGATTGCCATATCTGTTCTAAGTTCATTCAACTCCTTCGCATAATCCCTGAAGTTGTAGTTGAAGTTCAAGCTTTCAATGTGCTTTGCAATCTCTGGGGTTTCATTCATTGTTTTTGCAATGATTTTGTGGAGTTCTGGATTTTCTTTAATCTCCTCTAGCTTTTCTGCAAGAGATGATTCAATAACAGTTTCCATATTCTTTTGAATTAATGTTTCAAAGATTTTAAGTGAAAACAATACTGATTTATACTCGTCGACTCTACTGACGATTGCAACACTTTGGATTTTATCCAATTCATCGTTATTGATTATTTTGATTATTTGATTATGCAAATCGGGATTTCCTGCACTTACAACAACTGCCTTTTCGTAAATGCTTAATCTGCTGTCTAACTTTTCACCGTACTTATCGGTTACAATAGCTCCAGCTTCCTCTACGATAAGCTTTGAAGCAGCAATATCGATGATTCTACTTCCTCTCAAATCGAGAAATGCATCATATTTTCCACTTGCAACATATGCAAGTTCAAGAACTACAGAACCTAATACTCTCATTCTTCTTGCAGTGTCCACTAATTTGGATACGGATAGAGTTTTACTTTTGGTAAATCCTCCAAGGCTTATTTTTGTCAAGTCAGTTTCCTCACTTGGAGTCATTGGCTCTCCATTTCTTTTAGCTCCGTTTCCTTTAATTGCTTCATAGAAGTTTCCATTAGCATAATTCTTTACAAATCCAAGTTGAACGTCATTTAAGGTCGCTTCTCTTCCTTCCGGTACATTTGCCACTGCAATTGACATACCATATGCGGGAATGTTCTTGATTGCATTGCTTGTTCCGTCAAGGGGATCGATTAGAAATATGAATCTAGGCTTATCAGGGTCTTCTTTTTCCTTTTTAGTTTTTGGAACATTATTAAGCAATTCTTCACTAAGGCTGATTGCTTCCTGTTTTCCTTTTCCTAGTTTAAGTTCACCTATTTCTTCACTAATCAAATAAGACTCAAAATCTGCATCCTTAAGGAGTTTGATTACCTCATCTTCTGCTATGATATCGATATAGGATGTAGGGGTGCCGTCTGCACCTATTTTAACAAATTCTCCTGCTTTCGGATTTCCCACTTGCCCTTCAAGGAGATTTTCCACTTTTTCAAAAACTGTGGTTGCAATGTTTCTGCAAATATCTATGTCCTCTTGATTCATTCTATCCCCTCAATTATTGTTTCTTTGATTTAAGATTTCATATTTAATTAATTATTCTAAAATATCATCTGTAATGTAAATGACTGCAGCTATTGCAGATCCTATTTCCTTAACTGTATGATGTGCTTCCTCAACTATCAATTCCTTGATTTTCACATTGCGTTTATCCATCATGTACTTTACCATTTCTATTGCTTCGTTCTTTATGTCTTCCGGATTTTGATTGGTTCCGTTTGCCTCAACGACACATCCTAATTCATCACCAATAGCCACTGCAATGCACGCAATAAGTTCATCGCCTTCATTATCTGAAGTTAAGTTTGATAAAACGCAGTTCACCATAGATCCAGCTTTCAATTTAGGCAATTTTTCAACTTTAGTGTTAGCTTCAAGCATGCTTGAAACCTTTATTAAGTTCACATCACCAATTTCCGCTTCATATAACGCATTATCAAAAGCATTCAATTCTGTTGGACCTTCGCTTGAACCTGAAACAATAGCTATTCTCATTTTACCACTTTATTTTAAAAATTCTTAATAAATTATTTT
>JAZNRM010000162.1:0-2477 GCA_045590695.1 Methanobrevibacter sp. | reverse complement strand
TAGTGTTCTGCAACTCCGATTTCAAAGCATTTATCTGAATCTCAAACTGCTTGTTTCTGAACTCATCATTTTTGATTTCCTGTTCTTTCATGAAATCAATTTGTGTTTTAAGACTGCTGTTCTTTGATTTTAAGATAAAACCAACTAATAAAGAGCCAATTACAAATCCGATTATAAAGAATAAATAAGTCATATTATTTTATTTTTTTTGAGACGTGTCAATGTTTGTTTTATTTGCAGGTTACATTGACTCGTCTCTACCATCATTCCTAATTCCTAAGACGTGTCAATGTTTTTCTATTTGCAGGTTACATTGACGCGTCTCTACAATCATTCCTAATTCCTAATTCCTAATTATTTCAACCCTACTTGCCGATTTGCCTTCTCTAACAAGTTGAATCTGAGCAGGTATTCTTTCTTTTAAAGTATCTACATGAGATATAATTCCAACTTTTCTGCCAAGACAATGAAGATTTTCCAAAGTATTCATCACCATATCAAGTGACTCGTTGTCAAGAGTTCCAAAACCTTCATCAATGAAAAGCATATCAATATTAAAATTCTCATCATTAAGTGAAGTCAAACCTAATGCCAAAGACAAGGAAACCAAGAAAGTTTCTCCTCCTGACAAGGAGCTAGCTGAACGTAATTCTCCACCCATTTCCATATCTTGAACCATAATTGCAAGCGAATCAGGATATGATGACAATAGGTATCGACTGCATATTTGCTTTAAATAATAATTCGCTCTTTCTAACAAAATTCCCATCGTATATGCTTGAGCAACATCACGGAAATTATCTCCATCAGTTGTTCCTATTGCCTTCGCAAGTTGTTCCCATAGATGATAAACTCTTTCTTTTTCCTCCAAATCTTTGTGATAATCAAGAGAATCAGCTGAGTTTTGTGCGTTAAGTGCCAATTTCATTTTCACTTCAGAAAGTGTTTCTTCTTCCCTTTTCTTTTCATTTGTCAAAGAAATCAAACTCAATTGCAATTCTTCAAGATTTAGGTCATCGGCAGGTTTTGATTCATTATTATTATGAGAATCAATTTCTTCAGACTTTATTGCCAATGTATTTTTACATTTGATAGATTCATCATCCAAGGTCTTATTTTTCTGTACAAGATATTGAATATCATTTATTTCTGATAAATATTTCAATCTTTCAAAATCTATATTAACATTATTGTCAATAAATACATCTATATCTTTTTTAACAGAATTCAAGTTTCCCTCTATCCTGTTCTTTTCCGTCAATCTTTCCTTAATCTTTTCATAAACAGCAGAATACAAAGGAATTAAACTTTGCAATGGTGTAATGGAGCTTTCAAAAACGAAATTTCTATCATAATTGATTAATGGCAAGGTGATAGAAACATATTTCTCACACTGCTCTATAATATTATCAAGATTAATTATTTGCTTTTCAATATTATTAAGCAATTCAAGCTTTCCTTGCCATTCAGACGATATTTCCTTGATATGATTTATGAATCCATCTGATGAACTTAAAAATAATTGTTTCCAATTGTCAATCTTAACATATTCATTTACAGCGATTTCTTTTTCATCAAATTTAATCCTTTGCTCTTGAATCACTGTCTTAATCGTATTCAAAGATAATTCAATCTGTTGATATTCATTTTGTTTTGAAATAAGCGATTTCTCAACTGAAATGTATTTATCATCAATCTGTCTCTTGTTGTTCTGGGCTTCATCAATTTTCTTCTTTGCTATTGCTATATTATTCAACATAGCATTAATTTCAGCTATTCTTTTATCAATATTCAGAATCAAATTATTGTACTTCAGAATATTAACATCGATGCGCTCTATTTCAAAAACAGGATTATTATTACAAAGTTTATTAAGATTATTTAACAATAATTCCAAACGTTTCTCTTCAGCGTCAATATTTCTTATGACAGCATTTAACTCAGCTTCGGTTTTATTCAGATCATCTTTCGCTTTTTCAAATGAATCTTTAGAATTGCTCCATTCATTTTCGATACTTGTGAATAAAGTATGGACAATATTCTCATCTTTGTAATAATGTTCTCTACTTCCGCAGACAGGACAAGGTTCGCCTTCCTTCAACTTCAAACGATACTCTTTCGCCCAATCCTCAACCATATTCTTTTGCTTCTGAAACTCCGTATCTTTTGTCTCAAAAGCCGATTTAGCGAGTAAGAGAGCATCATTTTTCTGATTAAATGAAAACTTTAGGTTATTACATTTAATCTTCTCATTTTCAATATTTCTACCTAATTCCAAATATTGTTCTAAAACTGTTTTTACAGTATTTAATTTGGCATTTCTCTCTGAGTAAGATTTTCTATCGTCATTCAACTTCTGCTGTTCCTCTATCAGCTTCTTATATTCATCAGAATCGAACTCTTCAAGTAAGTTTTCAAGATTAATCTCAGCCTTTTGCTTTGACTTCTTAAGTTCTTCAAAAGATTGAGAAAGAGTC
>JAZNRM010000161.1:0-2508 GCA_045590695.1 Methanobrevibacter sp. | reverse complement strand
AACATTATAATTTATTCATTTTCTTCTATCTTTTTATTCAATCGTCTTAAAATGCCTTTGAATGTATGTGCTTCCCTTCCGGTAATGAATGCTCTGTTGATAATGTTTTTGAATACTTTCAATCCATTTTTCTTCTTGTGATCTGGAATGGATAATGTGTTGATTAGCTTTTCCATATCGCTTATCAGGTATTCCTTTTCAAGTGCAGTGCTTTCCTCAAGCCCTTCAACAGGATAATTGTTCCTATTTTTGAATACTTCATAAAGGATAACTGCAGCTGCATGTGAAATGTTCATGATGGGGTAACTTGGGTCAGTTGGAATGCTTACAGTGATATCGCACATTTCTATTTCTGCATTTGTAAGCCCATTTCCTTCCCTTCCAAAGAGAATGGCTATCTTATCGTTGTAGTTCATTGACTTTGCAAGTTCTTCAGGTTTTATTGGAATCCTTGAAAGGTTATAGCTTCCTCCAGGAGCCCCAGTTGAACCGACTATAAAGTCAATTTTGTTGTCCTTTACAAAGTCTTCAACTGTATCATAAATCAATGCATTTTCAACAGTTTCCCTTGCATGCATTGCTTGATAATAAGCCTCATCCTTTAGTGTGCATGGGTTGATTAGAACCAGTTTATGGAGTCCAAAGTTACCCATTGTTCTTGCTAAAAAGCCAACATTTCCAGGAGATTCACATTCTACAAAAACAACATAGATGTTTTCCTTAAGTCTGATAGTCTCTTCATCCTCAACTATCTCCTTAACCTTACCTCTATCGCTTGTTTTGTTTTTGTTTTTCATGCTAATCTTCTGTTGATTTATTGCCTATTCATCATAGGCCATTTTAAGTAATTGAATAAGATTTAATATTTTTACATTTTCAAGACCGATTTCATTTAATCCGTCTTGAATGTTTATTTGACAGAACGGACAGATTGTAGTTACATAATCTGCACCGGTTTTTTTAACCATCTCTGCTTTTTCCTTAGCAAGCCCTAAAGCAATTTCAGGTTTTCCGGATTTGATTCCTCCACCTGCACCACAGCATTGGTTAGGAAGTTCAAGCTCTTCAAATTCAACTCCAGGAATCATTTCAATAATCTTTCTTGGCTCTTCTCTGATTCCTTGCCCTCTAGACAAATGGCATGGGTCATGCCAGGTCACTTTGGTATTCAATTCTTTCATTTTGCTTGTATCAAGTTTGTCAATCAGGAACTCACTGATATCCTGTACATTAAGCTCGGATCCATATTTCGGATGGTCATTTTTAAGTGTTGCTCCACAACCTGCACAGATAGTGATTACCTTATCGTAATCCTTGAAGATTTCCTTGTTTTTGTCTACAAGCTCTTGGACTACGTCAACTTGACCGGTTCTTAAAAGAGGTGAACCGCAACATACTTGTCCTTCTGGAATGTCTATCTCGATGTTGTTTGCCTTCAATACATCAAGTAGTGCATATCCTACCTCTTGGGCTCTGTAATCCACCATACATCCTGTGAATAATGCAACTTTTTCCTTATCTTCATTATCATCAGTATAATATTTGCCTTCTTCATCCCATTTCTTATGGATTGTTTCAATGAATGGCTCTTCTGGTTTGCTTACACTTCTTCCGCTTGCTACAACATTGTCCTTGAAGACCTTGTGAGCATCGAGAGGTCCGAGATTTCCTGCATAAGCCATTGCTCTGAGTTTTTCGATTGCATCCCCAAAGCTGTTGATGTTTTTAGGACAGATTTCCCCACATTTTCCACAGCTTGTACAGGAATACATTCCGCTGTCAAGAGCTTCTATCAATCTGTCATATTCATCTCTTGGATCGAAGTCAAACTTGGAGATGTATCTTAAGTAGTAAGGTCCGAGGAATTCTTCATTGAAGTGTTTCACAACTGGACAAGAGGAAAGGCAAGTGTAACATTCAATGCAGCTTCTAACCTTTTTGGTATCCTTGATGTCTTCTGGCTTAAGATTTTCATGGGAAGTTTCGCTGTCACAATCCAAGCTTAACTGCAATTGCTTTACCTTTTCATCAGCTGAACTTCTATCCACAATCAAATCCTTTATGACTGGGAAATCCAATGGTTCAATCAATACGTTATCATTGATTTCTGCCTTACATGCAAGTGCACCGTTTCCGTTGATTTTCACTCCACATGAACCACATTGTCCTGCAAGGCATGAACTTCTAAAGCTTATGTCAGCATCATATTTTCTGTTGATTTCTTCCAATGCATCAAGCACTTTCATTCCAGGATATTCTTCAATTTCATAAGATTCAATATGAGCTTCCTCATCTGTCTCCTTGTTGAATCTTTTTACATAAACGGTTATCATAGCAATCCCTTTTTTAAAACTATCAAATAATTATTTTGTCAATATGATTTTTTAAATTGATTTTATATTTTTCCTTTAAATTGCATTTATTTATTTTTATATAATATAATAATAAATCACTTTATATATTTTTATTTGCTTTATTATAAAGTTTAGTGTTTTTTAATTACAACAA
>JAZNRM010000160.1:0-9634 GCA_045590695.1 Methanobrevibacter sp. | reverse complement strand
GATATTGACAAACTCGAAGAAACCATAAAACATATCCGCCCGGTAACACAGATGCTGAGCGACGGAATGAGTGTTGAAGAAATAATTAAAACCGCCCTCGCAGGTTTTGAAGTTGAGGTTCTTGATGAGAGCGCTCCTGAATATAAATGTGATTGCAGCCGGCCTCGCGTCGAACGTATGCTTGCGTCCATCGATAGGGAAGAATTACTGTCGATGGCGGCCGAAATGCCGACTATCGAGGTCAAATGTCACTTCTGCGATAACACCTATAATTTTACTCCGGCCGAGGTAAAATCGATGGCCGAAAAAAAGAAATAAAAAAAGTTAAAAAAAATAGTTGAAAAAGTTTTGATCAAACTTTTTCTAAAAATTTGTAAGATTATGTAATAATCTTTTCAAATCCACCGTTTTCAAGTGCCATTTTGATTTCACGTGCAACTCTTCTTCCCATACTCATACCTTCACCATATTTGAGGTAACTGTAGGAAGAACCTTCCATAAAGGTGTTTGTACCACCGTCAGTTCTTGCACTTGTTTCAAATACAACAACTTCAAGGTTATCGTTTACAAGAGTTTGGATACAGAATGGACCGTTTAAACCAGGTTTTACTAATTCTGCAGCACTTTTAACCAATTTGTCACCGATTTCAAATGCTTGTGGAAGCAATGATTCTCTCATTACAACTGGGTGGTTACCAGTTACAACATAGGATGGGCTGATATCAATGGATAATTGGTCTTTAGCAGGCATTCTTACAAATCCATCAATACTGGATTCATATCTGCTGTCCATACCCATAAGTTCCACTTCATCATTCAATGCTGAGTAGAAGTAGTGGATACAGTAGTTACAACCGGATACGTACTCTTCAATGTGAGCTTGTTCCACATCTGCATCTTCAATCCATCCACGTTCTTTCATTGCATCAATCTTTTCATTAAATTCTTCAGTAGATGAAGCTACAAAGTAACCTCTTCCACCTCTTGCTCCAGGGAACTTAACCATTACCGCACGGTCAATTTGTGATGGGTCATCGTATTTCATTGGGATTCTGATCTTACCGTTTACGAGCAATTGTCTTTCTAAGTCTCTTTCAGCTTCCCATCTTAAGATGTCTCTGTTACCAAACATAGGAACATTGAACTTGTCTTCAACATTGTCTAAACCTGCATATGCAACAAAGGATCCATGAGGGATAACGATTGCGTTCATGTCTCTTAATTTTTGTTGAACATCCTCGTTTACAATGTCTTCGAATTTATCTACGATGATATATTCATCTGCAACATCAAAACGTTGATAAGGCACTTCTCTACCCTTTGCACAGACAATTGCAGTTCTAAATCCTTCTTGTTTAGCACCGTTAAGAATATGTAAAGAAGTGTGACTACCTAAAGTAGCAATGGTAATGTTGTCTTTATCATACCCTTCCAAAATCTCCAATATTTTTTCTTTACTTACTTTTCCCATTTTTAATCTCCTGAACTAATATTTTTCAGAAATCATCTAAAGATAAAAATAATTTATCAATAATTATATTATATTTTTATAAACTTATAAAGTTTTATTATTGAAATTTTATTCATATAATATCAAACAAAAAAAAATTCATAAAAAATTAATTAATGGAATGAAAAAATATGTGAAAATAATGATTTTCTAAAAAACTATATAATTTATATTAAACAAATTTAATATTGTTAGACTAATTAAATGGAAATTTCTTTAAAAAATAATTATTAATGTGAAAAATATGTTAATTGGATTAATATCAGATACTCATATTCCAGATAGAAGAATCAAGCTTCCTCAAAAAGTTTTAGAAATCTTTGAAGGAGTTGATTTGATTATCCATGCAGGAGATATAACCAGCAAAAGCGTTATTGATGAATTGGAAGAAATAGCTCCAGTAGTTGCAGTTGAAGGGAATATGGATAGGGTTCATGGAGAAATGGATTTGCCTCCTTCCAGAATAATCGAAGCGGAAGGGCATAAGATTGGAGTGATCCATGGAGAAGTTTACCCAAGAGGGGACACACAGCAATTATATTATCATGCATTGCAATTAGAAGTGGATATCCTTGTAAGCGGACATTCCCATGTTGCACAGCTTGAAAAGATTAAAAACGTCATTTTGGTAAATCCGGGTAGCCCTACAAATCCAAGACTGTCTGATCCATCTGTTGCATTGATGGAGATAAATGGAAATGACATTAGCATAGAATTCATTCAAACAGGAAGGCCTGTCTGTTCTGCATTGAACTTTTATGAAGAGAAGGCGAAAAAGGATGAGAAGGAGGGTTAAGATGGGAAGCAGATGGCAAGTGGAAAAGAAGAATGACCCTTATTACAAAAGAGCGAAAAGTGAAGAGTATCGTTCAAGAGCATCATTTAAACTTAAGCAACTTGATAAGAAATACAAGATCATCAAGGAAGGAGACACTGTAGTGGACTTAGGAGCTGCTCCAGGAGGATGGTCTCAAGTGGCATTGGAAAAGGTAGGTGAAGAGGGAATCGTTGTAGGAGTCGATTTAAATAGAATAAAACCATTCCACGAACCTAATTATTATGGAATCAGAGGAGACTTTACAAAAGACATCGTTCAGGAAAAGATCATGGAATTGACAAACGGTAAAGTGAAAGTCCTTATGTCAGATGCTGCACCTTCTTTGACTGGAGTGAAAGACCTCGATCATTTAAGGTCTGTAGACCTTGTTGAAACAGTGTTTAAGATTGCAGACAATATCCTTGAAACTGAAGGGAATTTAGTAATTAAGGCATTTCAGGGGTCTGAATACAAACGTCTTTTAGACAGTATAAAATACGATTTCAGAAAAGTTAAATCAACTAAACCTCCATCCTCAAGACAAAAAAGCAAAGAAATGTATATTGTAGGTTTAGGTTATAGGAAAGGACCTAAAAAGAAAAAATAAGTAAAAGAATAGTTAAAATAAGTTAAAAATATAAAAATACTAAAAAATAAAAAAATAAAAAAAGAAGTTAAATAAAAAAATTATTTAACTGATAAACTGTTATAAGCTTCTTGAGCTATTTTTAAATCGTTTTTTGCTTGTTGTAATCTTTTATCAACTTCTGAAGCCGGTTTTTTCATAGATAATGCACTCTCAACATCACTTATATCATTTTTAACTCTTACAAGTTCCACTTGTGCATTCACATATTCTCTTTCTAAAGTGATATTGTTCATCATATAAATCTTATTACCAGTTTCATTATATTGAACTTCCAAATTGGAAAAATCGGTTTTCAATTCAGCTAACTGGTCATATTGAGTGCCTGAAGAAATTCCTCCAGTTAAACTGGAAGAAACTACGCTAAAACCAACATAAGCAACTGCAGCAACAGTAGCTATAATCATTATCACTCCCAAAACAGAAATTAACATAGAAGTTGATTTGAATAGACTCAATCTTGATTTTTTCATAAATTCACCATAATATTATTTAAAAAGTAAATAGCATTATTATTACTTTTAAAATTACACATATTTAAAATTATCAATTTATATTAGGATTTTAACTAAATAAAGACAATTTTTCAAATATGAAAATATCAATTTTCATAAAAAATCATAACGAAATCATGACAATTTTTCAATATGATTTTAATGAAAAATTGAAAAATTAATTAAACTTTTATAATATTAAATATAAAAACTATATTACAATGAATTCCACTAACAAAACAAAAGCATCCCTTGCAAAATTTGGAGAATTTTTCTCAACAGTTTACAAGGATGATGTACTTGAAATTTTAGAAAAATATCCTGATGAAAGGTCACTTACAGTCAATTACGAAGAATTAGAGATGTTTGATCCTGATTTGGCGGACTTATTGATAACAAAGCCTGATGAGGTTATTGCAGCTTCACAAAAGGCTATTAAAAATATCGATCCCTTGATGAAGGAAGATATGGAATTGAACATCAGATTTGAAAAACTCACAAACAACATTCCATTAAGCGATCTCTTAAGTAAATATATCGGTAACTTTGTATCTGCTGATGGGATTATAAGAAAAACTGATGAGATTCGTCCACGTATTGAAACAGCAAAATTTGAATGTAGAAGTTGCATGAGAATACATGAAGTGGAACAACACTCCGGAAACCATATTACAGATCCTTCATTATGTAGCGAATGTGGTGGAAGATCCTTTAGATTACTTCAAGAGGAATCCATATACATTGATACACAAAACGCTAGAATGCAGGAACCTTTGGAAAACCTGTCTGGAGGAACCGAGCCAAAACAAATGCTTTTGGTTTTAGAAGATGATTTGGTAGATGAATTGAATCCTGGAGATAAAGTCAGAATCACAGGAACCCTAAAGACATTTAGGGAAGAGAGAAGTGGAAAATTCAAAAACTACATCTATGTAAATCATATTGAACCATTGGAACAAGAATTTGAGGAATTGGAACTTAGTGAAGAGGATGAAGAGAGAATCTTAGAATTATCCAGAGACCCTCATATACACGATAAAATCATTAATTCAACAGCTCCATCTATCAAAGGTCACAGAGATGTAAAGGAAGCTATTGCATTACAGCTCTTTGGTGGAACAGTGCAACAATTAGAGGATGGAACTCGTTTAAGAGGAGATCTTCACATTCTTATTGTCGGGGATCCAGGTATCGGTAAGTCCCAAATACTTAAATACGTTTCAAAATTAGCTCCAAGAAGTGTTTACACCAGCGGTAAAGGTACATCCGGTGCTGGATTAACTGCAGCTGCAGTTAGAGATGAACTTGGGGGATGGTCTCTTGAAGCAGGTGCATTAGTACTTGGGGACCAAGGTAACGTATGTGTTGACGAATTGGATAAGATGCGTTCAGAAGACAGATCTGCACTTCACGAAGCATTGGAACAGCAAACAGTAAGTATTGCAAAAGCAGGAATCATGGCAACATTGAATACAAGATGTTCAGTTCTTGCAGCCGCAAACCCTAAATTCGGTACTTTTGATAGGTACAAGACTTTAGCTAACCAAATTGACTTGCCTTCACCAATTCTTTCTCGTTTCGACTTGATATTTGTTATTGAAGACAAGCCAAATGTTGAAAAGGATAGGGAATTGGCTCAACACATTCTTAAGACTCACCAATTCTCTAACATAGAATATGATATAGAGCCGGAACTCTTGAGAAAATATATCGCTTATGCACGTAAAAATGTCCATCCTGTACTTACAGATGAAGCAAATAAGGTATTGGAAGAGTTTTATGTATCTGTGAGAACTGGAGGCATGGAAGAAGGAACTCCTGTACCAATCACTCCAAGGCAATTGGAAGCAACCATTCGTTTAGCTGAAGCTAGTGCAAAGCTACAACTTAAAAACGAGGTGGAAGCTTCAGATGCTCATAGAGCAATCAACTTGCAAAGAAGATGTTTAGAGAAAATCGGAATGGATCCTGACACCGGTAAAATCGATATTGCAAGAGTTGAAGGAAGAACTCCTACATCCGAAAGAGATAAGATGCGTGTAGTGCAAGAAGCGATTAAAGCATTGGAAGAAGAATTCGTTGAAGTTCCAGTGAATATCCTAAAAGATCATCTTGCTGAAAACCACGAGATGAGTGAAGAGAAAACAGATGAAATCTTAAGAATACTCCGCTCTAAAGGAATCATTTATGAACCTCATCACGGCGTGGTAAAAAGACTGGAAGATTAAAACAGTGCAAAGACTGTAAAAAAAATTAAATTTTATGCTTGATAATTATCAAGCATTTTTCTATTTTTTTATTTTCAAAATTTCAATGAAATTTCATATATGATTTATCAAAAATAATAAGATTTTTCTTTATATAAATTATTATATAATAAATACATTAATAAATGATAAAACATATATTTTATATTAATATAACTCAAATACTAATTTTATAAAACTTATCATAAATTTTATTTGATTATAATTACTTTAAATTAATTTTATTATTCCAAAGAGGTGAAAGAATGGACGATTATGAAAACTTATTAAACAGAGCTATTGATCAATTGCCTCCTGAGGTATTTGAAACAAAAAGATTTGAACCTGTAAAAGCATACTCTGTTATTCAAGGAAATAGAACCTTTATTCAAAATTTCAAAGATGTGGCTGACTCATTAAACAGAGACCCACAACATGTATTAAAATACTTATTAAGAGAATTAGGTACTGCAGGTAACTTAGAAGGAGTAAGAGCGATCTTGCAAGGTAAATTCAATCATTTCTTAATCAATGAGAGAATCGATGAATACATTGAAAAATACGTTATCTGCCATGAATGTAACAGGCCTGATACTAAAATCATAAGAGAAGACAGAATCTTTATCTTAAAATGTGCTGCATGTGGTGCAAAAGCTCCACTTAAGCCATTATAAATTCTCTTCTTTTATATTTTTTATTTTTAAAAAATCAATAGCTATTCAAACTTAAATTATTATTTTATCAATTTTTACATCTTATGAGTGTTTTAAAATGTTTTGTCCAGAATGTGGTGCAACAGACGTTGAAATGATAGATGGAATCTGCAAAAACTGTTTTTTAAAGAAATTCCAACTTATGGAAATTCCGGAAAATATCACTGTAACCATCTGCAAGCACTGCAATGCCAAATTAGAAGAGGGAAAATGGAAAGATGAGTACATTCCAGAAGAGGAAATCATCTACAGAGCATTGGAGAGAAACATCACCATTTCCGACTTGGCAGAAAATGAAGAGATAGAACTTGAAATCGACCAAATGAGAGGAACAATTGCAGAATGTTATGTTGAAGCTTTTGCAACTGTTTTAGGAGAAGAAGTGGTTGAAACACACACTCCAGATGTGAAAATCAATTACTCAGTTTGCCCTGACTGCAGTAAAAGAAATGCTGGATACTATGAAGCGGTAATTCAATTGCGTGCAGATGATAGGGAACTTGAAGAGGATGAAATAGCTATTGCAGAAGAGATAATCAATAGAACTCTTGATAAGCAATTCAAAAAGGATAAATTGGCTTATATCCCTCAAGTCGCTAAGCTTAAGGAAGGGAATGATTATTACATAGGATCCTTGAAATCTGCAAAAAAGGTTGTAGAGCATCTTAAAGAGGAGTTTGGAGGAACAACTAAAGAGTCTCCAAGACTCATCAGTGAAGACAAGTCTACAGGAAAAGGACTATACAGAATCTGGATAGCATTAAGACTTCCAAAATTCGTAAAGGAAGATTTTGTAAAGTACAATGATGGCATTTATCAAATCAATGATGTTGATGGAAATAGAATCCAAGTCATAAACTTGGAAAATCAGGATACAATAGCTTTAAAATGGAGAGAATATGATTCCATTGAAAAAATAGAGCATTTGGAAGGAGTTCAAAAAGCGATTGTTACAGCAAAATCTCCAAATGCACTTCAGATTCTTGATCCTGATGACTATAGCCCAATCGATTTGGAAATGACTGAAAAATTAGAGAAAATCAATATCGGCGAAGAGATTGATGTAATCAAAATAGATGGAAAAATCTATATAATCTAAATTTACAAAAAAGACAGTGATTATAATTATTATTAATAACCAATTACAAACTAATACAAATACCAATTACAAAAACAAAAGTGTGATTACATGAACATTGAAGAAAAAATTGAATTAATTCAAGAAGGAACTTTAGAAATCATTGATGTAGATGAATTGAAAGAAAAGCTTGAAAAAGAGCATCCTATTGCTTATACTGGATATGAACCTTCTGGAAAAATTCATTTAGGTCATGCAGTAACAATAATGAAACTTAAACAAATGCAAGATTTAGGATTTAAAATCAAAATATTACTTGCAGATTATCATGCTTTCTTGAATGGAAAAGGAACTGTAGAGGAAATAGCTGAAACTGCAGAATACAATAAAAGATGTTTCCAAGGATTAGGACTCGCAGATGACACAGAATACATTTTAGGTTCCTCATTCCAAACTGGAAGCGAATACACTAATGACGTTTACCAATTAGCTACTTTAACCACCTTGAAAAGGGCAAAAAGAAGTATGGATCAAGTCAGCAGACATGATGACAATCCAAAGGTGGCTAGTGTGGTCTATCCATTGATGCAAACTGCAGACATGTCCGCTTTGGAAGTTGATGTCGCTTTAGGCGGTATGGAACAAAGAAAAATTCAAATGTTGGCAAGGGAAAACTTGCCTAGAATAGGAAAAGAAGCTCCTGTCTGTATTCACACTCCTTTGATTCATGGTCTTGACGGTGACGACAAGATGTCCTCAAGCAAAGGAAACTACATCGCTGTTGATGATGATGAAAAGACAATCAAGGACAAAATCAAGAAAAGCTATTGTCCAATGGGAGAAACTGAAGGAAACCCTATTTTGGAAATTGCAGATCACTTCGTTTTCAGCCAACAAGACACTTTGCTTATAGAAAGACCTGAGAAATTCGGTGGAAATCTTGAACTCACTAAAGATGAATTGTACAAAATGTACGGTGAAGAGAACTTGCACCCAATGGACTTGAAAAATGCAATTACACAATACTTGATTGACTTCTTAAAACCAGTTAGAGACTTTATGGAGTCACAAGAATAATTAAAATAAGATAAAAAAATTATAATTATTAATTTTTAAAAAAAGATTAAAAGAGGGATAGAATGGAAGAAGAACCAGTATATGAAATGAAACTTACCAATGGAATTGGAGAACAAATGCTTGCTCATGTTATCGAACAGTTCGATGTTGAACTTAAGCAAACTGAATTTGGACCAAAACTCCAAGGTACAAAAGAAGAGCTTGAGAAAGCACAAGATTACATTGTAAAAGTAATGAAAGAAAGATTAGACGAATTAGATAGAAGATAATCTAATTTCTATCTTTACTTTTTTATCTTACTTTTTACTTCCTTATTTTTAAAAATAAAATTAGATAAAATTTAAAAAAAATAATTTAAGAGCATGTTCTAAATTTTCTATTTTTAGATTATAAAATACAATCCTTGCAAATATCAAATAATGGTGCAACTGCTTTTTTAATATCAGAAGAAACTTTATTCGGACCATTATTTGCATCGATTATCTTAAAGTTATCATTGGATCCCGCCAAATCCAAGTAATTCTGTTTTACTCCAGTGAGGAACTCTTCATTTTCAAACTCATCTGTTCCATCACATCTTTCAACGGATTTCTTCACATCCAAATCCAAGAGCAAAACCAAATCAGGAATTTTGGCAAACTTATTTATCTCTTTAATCCAATCCTGAGGATCTTGATATGATAAGCTGGAATAGAAAGACCTATCACTAATAACTACAACATTATCTTTCTCCAATTGTTCAATCTTATCCATTAAAATAAGTCTGTCTGCTGCAAACAAAAGGCCTAATGTCTTTTGCATAGTGTCACTTGTAGCATCAGAGCGAGTTAAAAGCTTGCGAATAAGCTTTCCAACTTCCATATCAGTTGGTTCAACAATTGTTTCAACTCTTAATCCATTGTTTTCTAGCCATTCCTTTAGCATTTTAATTTGAGTTGATTTTCCAGCACCATCTATTCCTTCCAATACAATATACATAGAATAGAATTTATTTTTAAAAATATATAATTATTTTGAATTTTATTAGTTTCCACAAGCTATCGCAACTATAAA
>JAZNRM010000159.1:0-5676 GCA_045590695.1 Methanobrevibacter sp. | reverse complement strand
TATAAATTGATTTCCTTTTAAAACTAAGTTAATTTTTAATTTAAAATAGGATATATTTAAATTTAAGCATTTTTAAAGTTTATTTTTCTATTTTAATTGTAATATGTTCTTTAAATTGGAATTTACGAACTAATATCAATTTTATAATGATTTAGTAATTCTTCAAATGTTCTATTCCCTTATCCAATGATATTTTTATATAGTATTATAAACAAATTTATCAATTGATATTTTATTTAAGAAAATTTTTTACAAATTTTAAAGAAAATTTAAAAATTTATATTTATTGATTTATTTATGTGATTGAAATGGAAAGAGTAAACATTTTGGTAGAAGCGCTACCTTACATTAAACAGTTTTACAATAAAAAGGTCATGATTAAGTACGGAGGCCATGCTATGGTGGATGATGAGGCAATGGCTTCTACAGCACGAGATACTGTATTATTGAAATATGTTGGAATGCAACCTATAGTTGTTCATGGAGGGGGCCCTGAAATTACCAGATCCATGAAGAAATTAGGAAAAGAACCTAAATTCATCAAGGGATTAAGGGTAACTGATGAGGAAACCATGAGCATTGTAAAAATGGTTCTTGTAGGTAACATCAACACTGATATCGTATCTCAAATCTGCTTGCATGACGGTAAAGGCGCTGGATTGTCTGGTAAGGACAATAAGCTAATTGAAGCATGCAAGAAGATTCACAAGATAAAGGATGAGGAAACCGGTGAGATTGAAGAGATTGATTTAGGTTTAGTTGGTGAAATCAAAAGAATCAATCCTGAAATACTTGAAATGTACACTGAAAATGACTTCATCCCTGTTGTTTCCCCTATAGGAATTGCTGAAGACGGTACTACATTGAACCTTAATGCAGACACTGTAGCTGGTGCAATAGCTGGTGAAATGGATGCAGAAAAGTTAATCATTTTAACTGATGTTCCTGGTGTCTTAAGAGACCCAAGTGATCCTTCAACTTTGATTCAAAGAATTCATGTGGATGAGATTCCTGCTCTTGTAGAAGAGGGAATTATCTCTGGAGGTATGATTCCTAAGATTGAAACCTGTGTTGAAGCTTTAAACAATGGAGTGAAATCAGCACACATCTTGGATGGAAGAATCAAGCATACCTTGCTTCTTGAAATCTTTACAAAAGAAGGTATCGGAACTATGATTTATAAGTAAATAATTCTATTTGCTTGTTTTTAACTTTTTTACTTTTTTACTTTTTTTATTTTTAATATTTTTATTTTATTTTTAGACTAAATTCATCTTTTTGAGGGGTGATTCGATGGACAATAAGAGACTTTTAATAATATGTTTAACAATAATCATTGTCTTAGGCATTTTTGTAGGAGCATTTTATCTTATGAACTCCAATAATTCAAAGGACATTTCTGACAGCACTGATTTAAACTTGTCTGATGTAAGCGAGGACAATAGCTCTGAGATAAAAAAGGCATACATGGATTCTGATTCCAAACCAGCTAAGCATTATGATGATTGGCAAAAGGATTATGAAACCGGATTGTATGATGAGTATGGAGACCCTATTTACCGTTCCGTATTTTCCACATCTGGTGGTCAGTATGATCCTGGAATATATGAAGCTTACTGGTCTTCAAATGGACCTATCAATGAAACAAGGATAGGTTAACCTTAACTTCTTTTTTATTTTTTTACTTCTATTTTCTCTTTCTTTTTTTATTCTTTTTTTATACATTTTTGTTCAATTTTTTATGGATTTTTTAAATTTCTTTTCTATTTAATATTTATATAATAAAAAATATAGTATTAATATAATAAATCATTGGAGAATAAAAATGCATAAAACTCATTATAAACTTCTTGTTTGTTTGATGATTTTCCTTTGTTTAATTGTCATTCCAACATCATTTGCTGCAGATGCTGATGCATATTCAATGGATGAGAGTATTTTCTCAGACAATTCCTTGAATCTTGCAGAATCTATAGAACATAAAGAGGATTCACTGGATTCTATAGATGATGATATATCATTAGATTCAGAGAATGATGAAGAGGAGATTCTTGATAGCAGGGCATCAGATAATGACATTCTTTCTGCAGATTATTATTATAATAGTTTAAATGCCTCTGATGGCTTAATAATAAAAAATAATTCTGTGATTCATTTAAAAAATGGAGTTTATAATGTTAATTTGTCTCAGAGTTTCAAAAATGTTAAGATTATTGGGCAAGATGCTAGCCAGACAATCCTTAAGAATTTGACGAAGAATGCTTTTAATGTATATGGAACTTTTAATCTTATAAATGTCACTTTAGAGGGTGCTGAAATCTATAATTACGGCAAATTAAACGCTTCAAATGTAATATTCACTAAGGAAGATGGGCAAGTAGGTCTAGGTGGCGATCAATGTGGTGGTGCTATTTATTCAAAAGGAAATTCCTATTCTGTTTATTTGAATAATTGTAGTTTCTATAATAATTCTGCAAGATATGGTGGAGCAATCTATTCAAGTTCCAGCACAATAAAAATAACAAATTGCAGATTCTTTAATAATTCTGCAAGTATTGGCGGTGCCATTTATACATATGGCAACAATCTTGAAATCACCAATTGTGAATTTATTGACAATAATGCAAGTATTGGTGGAGCTTTAGCTTTATTGAATTCCAGTTCTAAAATAACTAATTTAACTGGAATCAACAACAATGCAAGCAATGATGGCGGTGTAATCTATCAAATGTATGGAAATCTAACTGTTTCCAAATCCAATTTCCTATCAAATCATGCTAGAAACGGAGCTGGAATATCTGTTGTTGGCACTAAAACTCTTTCAATAACCAACAATACATTTATTAACAATTCTGCAAGGGAATATGCTGGAGCGGTATACTATCTTTTCAACAATAAAAGCAGTTTAAACAACTTCTATGAAAATAATACTGCATCAGATTCTGCTTATGCTAATCTCTATAACACTTCCAATTTTGATTTCATTATCCAAGACAATAACTATACAATGTATTCTTATAATTTAAGCAATGGAAGCTTGCCAAGCAGTTACAGTTCTGTTTCCAAAGGTTATGTAACTTCCATTAAAAGGCAAGCTGGAGGAGGTAATTGTTGGGCTTTTGCTACAATTGCAACCTTGGAATCCTGTATTTTAAAAGCCACAGGAGCATCTCCTGAGGATATTGACTTGTCAGAAGAAAACATGAAAAACATTGCTGAACTTTATTCCGTTTACGGATGGGATGAGGAAACCAATGAGGGAGGATATCCTGATATGGCTTTAGGATACCTTTTAAGCTGGTTAGGTCCAGTTAATGATTCTGATGACAAGTATAATTATGAAAGTCTTTTATCTCCAGTTTTATCAAGCATAATGCATGTTCAGAATGTTTTATACCTAAAAAGAGATAGTTATACTGACAATAATATGATTAAAAGAGCTATAATGGATTATGGAGCGGTTTTCACTCCAGTTTATACAAAATCCACCTTAATGCCATATGATAGCACTATTGGGTATTATATTTATAATAACGTTTCAGTCCGTAACCATGCGGTTTCAATAGTTGGATGGGATGACAACATAAAAATACCTGGTGCTCCTGGAAAAGGTGCTTGGATTGTTAAAAACAGTTGGGGAAATAGCAGGGGAAATAAGGGTTTCTACTACTTATCCTATTATGATAAGTCTTCAATTGAATTAAGAAAATGGGGAGATGCATTCACATTCATTCTAAATGATACAATAAAATTTGACAAGAACTATCAGTATGACATTGCTAAAACAGATTTCTTCTACAATACCACAAATACAATATGGTACAAGAATATCTTCACTGCAACTGATGAGGAATATTTGACTGCAGTTTCAACTTACTTTGAAAAGGAAACCAATTATACATTATCCATTTATGTAAACAATACATTGAAATTGGTTCAATCAGCATTCACTAATCCAGGATATTGGACTATTGATTTAAGAGAACCTATCCAACTTAATGCAACAGACGTATTTGAGGTTGTATTTAAGATAATGGTTAAAGGAGATGTGGGAGTTCCTATTTCAGAGTCTCAAAGCTTAAACAATCAGTTTTATAGGAAAAACATCTCATTCATCAGCTATAACGGTAAAAGTTGGTTAGATTTATATGATTTGAAATGGAATGATTATCCTGATCACAGTTACAAGTCACAAGTGGCTTGCATAAAGGCATTTACAATATTTGATAGGGTGAATGCTACAAGTACATGGAGTATGGATTTCCTCACTGTTGATGGAAAGAACTTCAATCCTGTAAATTTCACAGTTAATGTTACAAATCAATATGGAAGGCCCGTTAATTGCGGTAAAGTAGTATTTAATTTCACTAATGGGAATTTAACTGATATTGTATATGCAGATGTTTATAATGGTGTTGCAAAACTTAGTTACATATTCAAAAGAGGATTCAATAACATATCTGCTGAATTCGTATCATGTGCTTATAATTCTCTTGACAAATTCAATTCATCTGTGAACATTACAAAATATGATCTTGCAATGAATACAAGCATTTCATATTATTTCGATAGTGCATTTGTAAACATAACCCTTAATGACACAGTTAACGAAACCATTTTCTTCTTATTCGGATATAAGAACTTTACAACCAAAACAATCAATGGAAAGGCTTCAATCAACTTAACAGACTTGAAAGTGGGCTTCAACAATCTTATAATTGAAGTTTATCCTGCAATCTATGATTGCAATAATGACTCATACACTTTCACTGTTGACACATATGATACACAAATCATTCTAAGCAATCTTGAAACCATATACGGCAATCAATATAAGTACAAGATCAAGCTCGTTGATGAGAATGGAACTCCACTTGCTGGAAGAAAGATTCAGTATGTCTTGGATAAGACTTATACTGGCACTACTGATAAGAACGGTGAGATAACATTAACCAATATAAAAGCGGGCAATTATAAAATGATAGTAACCTTTAAGGGAGAGAAGCTCTATATGAAATCCTCCAATACCGCTAAAGTCAATATCAAGACAACCGTTGTGCTTCCAAAGTATTCCAATTTCACTTATAACTCCAAATACAGTGTGAAATTCAAAGATAAAAAGCTAAATCCTTTAAAGAACACATATGTGACAATCGTATTTGGAGGAAAAAGCTATAAGTTAAAGACAGATAGCAAGGGAATAGTCAAGATCACTAATCATCTAAAGCCAGGTTCATATACTGTAAAGGTCAAGAATCCGAAGACTTCTGAAGTTAAGACCCATAAGATTAAGGTATTGGCTAGAATTGATAAAAACAAGAACATAACCATGCATTATGGTGCAGGAAAATACTATAAGGTTAGAGTCTTGGACAATTATGGAAGAATTGCCAAAAAGGTTACAGTTAAATTCACACTAAATGGCAAGACATATTATAAAAAGACTAACAGCAAAGGAATTGCAAGCCTTAAGATTCGCTTGAATCCTAAAACCTATACTATTTCAGCAACTTATAAAGGATTTACAGTTAAGAATAGAATAAAGGTTATTCCTCTCATTACAAAAAACATTTCCAGAAATAAAGCCAAAACAATTAAATTCACTGCCAAATTGGTTAATTCCAAAGGAAAGATTTTAAGGAATAAAATCATTAGCTTTAAATTAGGAGCTATAAC
>JAZNRM010000158.1:0-6494 GCA_045590695.1 Methanobrevibacter sp. | reverse complement strand
TGAATTCTTCAAGAGAGCATTCATTTTCGATTAAATAATCAGTAGTTGATACAACATCACCAATACCGAAACCTAATTCTCTATTTTCTCTTACCATAAACTCATCAAAATTAGTTGTATCGTCTTCTCTTCCTCTTAAAGAAATTCTTTTGAATCTGGTTTGAGGGCTTGCATAAATGGAAACAGAAATGAAATTGTCAAAGTTTTCTTTAAAAAGTTCAATTTCATATGGGCTTCTTATTCCATCAATCAAAACTGTTTTAATACTGTTATCTTTTTCAAAAAGATCTTTTATTTTTTGAACAGTTAATTCAGCCACAATATATTGTCCAAATTCTTCTCTTAAAGTTCTGGCAGTTGTACCCGTATCTTCCCCTCTTTCTGCAGCCTTTTCTCTAATTATGTCACCCATACTAACTACAAGCGCACCTTTTTCCATTGCAGTGTCGAAAAAAATACTTTTTCCAGAACCTTGTAAACCAGTTACTCCTATTACTTTCATTCTAATCCCATTTGATTTTATTTTTTCAATTGTTTGTAAATTATCAGTTTTAGAAAAATATATCTTTATTTTTAATTGTTATTAAGTTTATCTTAAAAATTAAAGTTATTCCAAGATTATTTCAATTTAATCGCAGCCAATGAATCCTTAAGGTTTTGTTCATTGGAGAAATTATTAACGATATTCTCTAAGAATTCCTTGTCATCAGCTTTTCCTGATTCCTTGAATTCCTTAGCGATTTCAGTCATCAATGGAACAGCCCTTACAATATTGTCTACAATGCTTATTGTGGACATTTTAGCTGTTCTTGAGAGAGGGTTCAAGTCAATGCATATGATCTTTTTGCCGTTTTGAACCAATACTTCTGCCCTGTCACCGTCTTCAAGAGGAACAAGCATAACGTCTGCAATATAGCTTCCTTCCTTGCTTGCAGTAGCTCTTGGACTGTTTAGATTGTCAATGTACAATAGTTCATCATCATTTGTACCAAGAATATCTTCCCATCCTCTTTCCTTGAACATTCTTGTAATTATTTCCACACGTTCAGGGGTTCTATAAAATAGGTTGATTTCAATTTTTGAATCTGTTGCCTTTGCAAGCTCGATGATTTCATCAATAGCTAATGCAGTTGTATTTCCATTCACGGACAATACAGGATTTTCAGCAAGCAATATTGTTGCAACAGCTGCTTCACATGCCTTTTTAGCAGTTTCTGTAGTCTTTTCTCCAATCAAGTAATCGAATGTTTCCCCTCTTCCATGGGCAATCATTCCAGAATCTGCCAAATATCCTTCCTTAAAGGCATTCTTTACTTTATCTCTTAATAATAATGATTTATAACGTGGATGAGTTTTAGGTATCATATTTAATAATATTGTTAAATTGATTAATAAAATTATAGTAAAAAAGAATTGTATTCTATTTATATGATAAGCAATAAACTATAATTAATTGTTAATTATTTGATAAATCATTTAATTTAATTAAAATTTTTAAAAATTTTTAACAAATCCTATGGAGAATTACTTATGGATGAAAGAGTTGAAAATCCAGAACTTAAAGAAATCATGAAAACCAGACCTGAAGAAATGACTGAAGATCAATTGGAAGCTTTTGTAGATGCCTTTATGGAAGCTACCTTCATAATTCCTGCTGAATTGAATTCAGATGTTGAAGCTCTTGAAGGAAAAACCGATGAGGAAATAGCATTGGATGAAGAGATTGACCTTGAAATCATGAGACTTGAAGATGAAGACGGAAATGTTCTCTTCCCAATTTACACCGACGATGATGAGCTTGAAAAATTAGCTGATGAAGAGGATTTCGACATTTTCGGTTTAGTTATTTCCGCTGAAGACCTTGCAATGCTTCTTTCTGATATAGAAGATGATGAGTTTGATGGTGTTGTAATCAATCCATTCCATGAAAATGCTGTAGAACTTCCTTTGGAAGCTATTTGCGAGCTTTATGATTTTGAGGAATGTGATGACCCTGATTGTGATGACCCAACCCATAATCATTAAATAAACGATAAAGACATGTTGTTTAGCAGATTTAGAAGAAAGAACAATGACCTAATGGTTAAGAAGCCGTCTGAAGAAGTCTTAAAAGCCCATAATGATGCTGAAATCATCATTAAGGAGAACAATATAGACAGATTCCTTTTGAACATGTTTATGGATAAGAAAGGAATCAATAAGTTTCATACCACTCCTGAGCTTGTGAATGAGTTCCTAAATTCAGATTGGTTCTTAAACCTTGACTTGAAATGTCTTCTTCAAATAAACGATGAATCAAAAAGAATTCGCACTAATGCTTATTTAACTAAAAAAGAGATAATATTCAAAGAAAAAGCAAATATAAGCGTAAGTTTTGACAGTATCAGGGATTGTAAAATTGATGGAAAAAAAGTGGATATAATCTGTGATGATGTCTCTTATAAGGTCATGTTCACCAATAAGAACTTGGCAGAGCTATTCCTTGATTATATCTCAAGACAAATCTAGTCATTTTCTTTATGGAAATAGTTATAAACATTGGTGGCTGCTTTTTCATTCATTCCATTTACTTCTTTTATTTCATCAATGCTTGCTTTTTTAATGGCTTCTAAATCTCCAAAATGTCTTAAGAGCTCTATTTTTCTTTTTTTGCCTATGCCAACAATATTATCCAATGGAGATTCCTCAATCTTTTTAGACCTTAATTTTCTATGATAAGTGACTGCAAATCTGTGGGATTCGTCCCTGACCTGCTGAAGCAAATGCAACGCTTCATTTTCTTGAGGAATTCTTATTGGGAAACTGCTGTTTGGAATATAAATTTCTTCAAATTCCTTAGCAAGACCGATTATAGGTATATGTGTAAGATTATATTCTTTCAAAACATCAACAGCCATGCCTAATTGTCCTTTTCCACCATCGATTACGATAAGATTTGGCTCTTCTCCTAATTTTAATGGAATGATTCTTTCAGTTTCTGCTTCGTTATTTTTCAAGTGCTCCTCATTGATTCTTATCTTATCGTAATGTTCCTTTAGAGGTTTCAATCTTCTCTCTAAAAGTTCCTTCATCATAGCAAAATCGTTAGGTCCAGGTGTGTTCATCTTGAATTTCTTATATTGCTTTTTGTTTGGCTTTCCATCTAAAAATGAAACCTTGGATCCAACAGCCAATTTACCTGAAATGTTTGAAATGTCGTATCCTTCAATCACTCTTGGAAGCTTTTCAAGCTTTAGGTATTTCTTAAGCTCAATCATTGAGTTTTCCATCTTTTGCTTTTGATTTTTGATGATATCAGCATTTTTACCTGCCATTCTCACTAATCTGAGCTTATTTCCCTTTTGAGGGACTTTTATAGACACCTTGTTTCCCCTTAAGTCACTTAGCCATTCTTCAATAAGCTTGTCATCAGGTATCTCCTCTTCGATTAAGATCTCTTTAGGGATGTGCCTGTTTATTCCATAGAATTGCTTGATGAATGCTGAAATGACTTCATCAGAGGTTGTATGCTGGGAACCGTCCATAAGGAAATCATCCTTTCCAATGATTTTACCGTTTCTAATGTTCATCACAACCACAACCGCATTTTGTGTGGTGTATGAAATAGCTATGATGTCCTGGTCAAGCTCGTTGTTCAATTCAACGAATTGCTTGTTCATGACTTCCTCAATTGAACTGATTTGGTCCCTTATAACAGCTGCCTTTTCAAATTCCTGATTCTTAGCAGCTTCCTTCATCTCAGATTCAAGGTCCTTGATGATCTTATTGTACTTTCCTTGGAAGAAAAGGTCTATCTTCTTGATATGCTCATGATATTCCTCTTTGGAAATGCTTCCATTACAAGGAGCATAACATAAGTCAATTTGGCTGTTTAAGCATGGACCATCCATTCTTTTGCATGTTCTAATTCTAAACAATTGCTTTAGAAACTTAACGGTTTGGCGAACAGCAGTAACATCTGTAAAAGGACCATAGTATGAACCTTTTTTGCCAATATCTCTTGTAATGACTATTTTAGGAAAATCCTCATCTGTTATCTTTACGTAAGGATACCTTTTGTCATCCTTTAGGTTGATGTTGTATCTTGGCTTATGCTTCTTAATGAGGTTTGCTTCAAGAATAAGTGCCTCTTTTTCTGTATTTGTTACAATGTATTCGAGGCTATTGAAATGACTCATCAATACTTGAGTCTTAGGTCTATCAAGGTTTTTTTGAAAATAGGATCTCACTCTGCTTCTAAGTGATTTTGATTTTCCCACATAGATGATTTCCTCATTCTTATCCTTCATTATGTATATTCCAGGCTTTCTAGGAAGTTCATCTGGTGAGTTGACTTTAGTTGACATTTTAATACCTTGATAATCATTGAATTAATAAATATTGTTTAATTTTGTTCTTTTACTAATACTATTTTTGATTATTCTTAATTTATAATGATTTTTATTTTTTATAAATCTTTGCTTAAAAATTAATATTATTGAAAAATTTTATATAAAGTGAAAACATATACATATATGATTTATTTTAAGGGGGAATCATATGGAAAATTCTGCTTTTAGCACTTTAGAAAAAACTTTTTTGATACTGATTTCATTCTTTCCATTTATAAACGGGATGACTTTTGTCTATATGGGATCAAAGGAATCCAATTTCAGATGGATCATTGAAGGATTAGTCTATGAAATTCCTTGGTTTTTACAATTCTTATTTGCTGAAAATGATGACCTTGCCACTACATTTGCAGGTTTCGGATTATTGTTCATGTTCATATGCCTTTTAAGAACATTATATGTCATTTTCACCTATAAGAAAGAGATTGACACTAATTCCAGTCCAATGAGGAAAAAATCAAGTTCCTTTTGGGTAGTGTTTTCTCTAATCATGTTCTTGAACGGTATAGGATTGATTATTGTAGGATACAGAAGGAATGTTCAAAGATGGGTCTTAGAAGGTGCATTATTTGAATTCCTATGGGTTCTATATTTCATTACATATGGTGTTAATGATGGAATTATAAATTTCTTTATTGCAATAGCTGTGATTGGATGGGTATTGTCAATTGCAAGAACAATCATGATTTACTTTGAGGAAAAAAGAATGGATAATCTTTCATTTAGCCCATCACCTCAACCTGTAGTCAGTGCACCAGCTACTAATATCAGTCCAAAACCAATTGAAAATGCTGCTGTTGATATCATTCCTGAATTTAAGCCATATAAGCTTAAAATCGATAATCAAAAGCAAGCATTTGATAAAAAGGAAGACAATATCACTGGCTTAATCAATAAACGATTTGAAAGCGGTGAATTAAGCCATAATCGTTTCATGTCAGTTATAGACAGTTGCCATAAGCTATTTTATCACCAAGCCGATTCTGCTACAAGCATCATTGAAATGGCTCCGGAATACAGTGAAAGATTGGATGAGACCGTTAAAGACAAAATAAGCATTATGGACTCAATAAATGATGAGATGAATAATCTTATAGAGGAGCTTATCATTCATGATGGCGATAATGAGAAATCAGAAGAGGATCTTAAGGAACTCTTTGCAAATATGGATAACTTGATAAATTCAGTAAAGGATTATAAGTAAATAATCCTTTTTTTCCTTTTTAAAAATAGTTTTTGTTTTTTTTTATTTTTTTAATTCTTTAAGTTTTCATTTAAGCTTTTTATTTCATCATTTAACTGCTTATTCAACTCTTTTAATTCATTTATCTCTTTTTTAAGATGTTCAACATCACGGTCTATATCATCCACTTTAGCATGGACTTCAGTAATATTCTGCTTGTTATACCATAGATTCTCTTTTAAAAGTTCAATGTTGTCATCATTTTCAGTAATGTTGAAGTCTTCATTCATCAATATTCTTCTTGCAAAATAGGAAGCGATAGCTCCTGTAACTGTACTGAATATCAATACTCCAAAAATCAAGGTTAAAAGTCCAATTATCTTTCCAGCACCGGATTGAGGCAATATGTCACCGTAACCGACTGTTGTAATTGTTGAAAGAACAAACCATAAACTATCAAATAAGCTGTTTATGCTTGGATCAAATAGATATAATCCAAGTGTTGAAGCAAGTACAACAAGCAGTGTTATGCCGAAAATCTCATCTAAATGTGTCTTTTTCAGGAAAAAGTCAATTGTTTCAAAGAATTGTGAAAAGAGAGCAATTACCTTAATGAATTTTAAAACCTTGAAAACTCTTAATAGAGAACCATTCAAGACAAATGGCAGCATGATCAAATCAAATGGAATTGCAGCTATCAGTTCTGTCCAGTTCTTGATTAGGAAATGCTTCTTGTCATCGCTATCAGATAATCTTGTAAAGAAGTCAATAAAGAGGATTATACATAAGATTGTATCAAAGACAATTATGCTGAAATATAGGTTCTCCCCTACATCTGAAATCAATGTTAGTGTAATCAATATTAAATCTATTACAATCAATATTGATAAAAAGTAGTTAAACTTGTTATTTTGATAAAA
>JAZNRM010000157.1:0-2905 GCA_045590695.1 Methanobrevibacter sp. | reverse complement strand
TATTTTTGTAATATTTGAGTTTATCATTATCTTTAGGTGATAATTATGGGTTGTTTTAATGAGACAACTAGTGTGAAGATAAATAAGCAGAAAAAGGATCTTGCCAAATCAAAGGGATTGAAATTGCAGGATCTTTTGGATCATGCCCTTGATGAGGCTTTAGGATTTAACTATTATCCCATGAGTGAATTAAGACTTTTGGAGATAGACAATGAAATTGAATCCTTGAAGATTCAAAAGGAAAAGGCAATGAAGGATTGTCAAAAGAAGATTGATATTCTTATCAGTGGCTTGATTGAATTTAAAGAGGAAGAAGCAGCTCAATACGATAGGAAAATCAGACAATTGGAATTGGAAAAGGAATACAATAAACAGATGTTATATAAAGATTAAACTTATAAATGAATTATTAATGCATTAGGAGATTAAATATGAAGAATATGGGATTTGGAATGATGAGATTGCCACAGCTTGATGAAAATGATTTCTCAAGTGTAGATTTTGAACAAGTTAAGAAGATGGCAGATGTTTATATGGAAAACGGTTTCAATTACTTTGACACCGCTTACGCTTATCATGATGGAGTAAGTGAAGTCGCTTTAAGAAAAGCGGTTGTAGAACGTTATCCAAGGGACTCATTTGTGATTGCAGACAAGATGCCAACTTTCTTAATCACTGAAGAGTCACAAGTGGAACCGATTTTCAAGGAACAATTGGAACGTTGTGGTGTAGACTACTTTGATTATTATATGGTTCATAATGTAAGCAGCTTTTCCGAAGCCGGATGGAAATATGTAGATACCTTCGGATTTTGTAAAAAGATGAAAGATGAAGGTAAAATCAAGAAGTTAGGTCTTTCCACTCATGCAAATGCGGAATTCTTGGACAATATCTTGAAGGAACATCCTGAAATGGAATTTGTACAATTGCAGATCAATTACCTTGACTGGGAAAATGATGGTGTGGAATCCAGAAAATGTGTGGAAGTTGCTCATAAGTATGATTTGCCAATAATTGTTATGGAACCGTTGAAAGGCGGATTCTTGGCAGATCTTCCTGAAGAAGCGGAGAAAAAATTGAAAGAGTATAATCCTGATGAATCTCCAGTATCATGGGCATTACGTTATGTAGCAGGAATAGATGGAGTATTCATGGTGTTGTCTGGTGCAAGCAGCTTGGAGCAAATGGAAGAAAACATTGGTTTCATGGATGACTACAAGCCACTTAATGATGAAGAGCATAGGATCATTGAGGACGTTACTGAAATTATTAACAGTAACATTGCAATTCCTTGTACTAAATGTAATTACTGCATTAGTTCATGTCCTTCAAATATTATGATTCCTAAATTGTTTGACTTGTATAACAATGAGAAGATTCAAGGTTTAAAGGTTGGTGAATTCACTGCGGTGGGAAATGCATACAGAAACTATTCCTGTTTGGAGGGTGTAGGTATTGCTTCTGACTGTACTGGCTGTGAAGCATGCATGAAGGAATGCCCTCAACAGCTTGACATTGCAAGCTTAATGCCAGAAGTTGCTAAAACCTTTGAAACAGAGGTTTATGGATTTACTAAGGATGATTAAGTAATAGTTTAATCATTCTTTTTTGATTTATTTTTTATTCATTTTATTTTCCTTTTTATTTTTTTAATTTTTATGCAAATCTCTTAACTTTCATTTATCTTCTTTATTAGGATTTGAAAAATAGTTTTATATCATACGAATATGACACGAACCTTTAAATATAAGTTATGTATAAAATATTATTAGCTGTTTATAAAACAGCTACGCTTTTTTTTTAAAATAAAGTGGTGATGTATGGTGTAAAAAGGGTTGCTTTTTAACGTGAAGAGCAGGTTTATGGTGGGCCTGTGTTATTAAGCGCCCTTTTTTTTATTAATCTATTTTTACTTTTCATTTAAAATTTAACCTTTATTTCGTTATTTTGATTGTAATTAGATTGATTTTATTGATATTATTTAAGTGATTTTATGTTTTATTTGGTTGGCTTAGGACTATTCGATGAAAAGGACATATCTTTAAAAGGTGTGGAAGCATTAAAAAAAGTGGATAAGGTTTATGCTGAGTTTTTCACTTCTCGCTTATTCGGTTCTAATTTTGAAAAGATTGAATCAATTATTGGAAAGGAAATCATTGTTCTTGACAGAACTCAAGTGGAAGAGGAATCAATCTTTTTAAAGGAAGCAAAAGATATGGATGTTGCATTGATTACTGGTGGGGACCCTTTAATTGCTACAACTCATTCTGATTTTCTAGTTGAATGTGCAAGAAAGGATATTGATTTTGAAGTCATTCATGGATCAAGCATTTTATCTTCAGCACCAGCTATTTCCGGCCTTCAATCGTATAAGTTCGGTAAGGTCACAACAATCCCATTTCCGGATTTGGAGTATAATTATTTCCCTAAATCCCCTTATATGGCTATTGAAGATAATTTGAAGATGGATATGCATACATTGGTTCTATTGGATATTCAAGCTCATAAGGAAAAGTACATGACTGTAAATGAAGGATTGGAAAATTTAATGACCATTAAGGATAATCTTGATCATGAAGGACTCGTTAATGAGGACACATTGGCTATTGGAATTGCAAGAGTGGGATCAAAGGATAATCTTGTAAAGGCAGGATATATTAAGGACTTGATTGATTTTGATTTTGGTGGCCCTCTTCATTGTATAGTGATTCCTTCTAAATTACATATTGTTGAAGCGGAATACTTGGTGGAAGTTGCTGGCGCTCCAAAAGAAATCCTTGATGATATTTAATTCATGATCTTTTGATTAATTTTAATCTTTTTTTAAAAATAGTAAATACGGTTTTAATAAGTTTGTAAAAATTTTAAAAATAGTATTAGTTTGCTAAAAAAACTTGAAAAATAG
>JAZNRM010000156.1:0-3107 GCA_045590695.1 Methanobrevibacter sp. | reverse complement strand
AAAATAGAAAAATTTAAAAAAATAAATAATGAAAAAACAATCATTATTTAAAATCAATTATTCAAAAAATTCGCTTACGGAAATTAATGGTTCAAGTGTGATTCCTTCATTTGCAAAGGTCTCCATTGCACCTTCTTCCCTGTCAACAACAACAAATGCTTTTTTAACTACTCCACCATTATCAAGTATTGCATTTATTGCTTTTAATAAAGATCCACCAGTGGTAGTAACATCTTCAACAAGGATTACATTGTCACCTTCAAGCAAATTTCCTTCAATCAATTTGGAAGTTCCATAACCTTTTTTCTCTTTTCTAATCATTAAAAGAGGTTTTCCTGATTCAAGGGAAACAGCAGTTGCTATAGGAACAGCACCTAATGCGGGACCTGCAATCTTATCAATGTCTTCATCAATCTTTTCATTGATCAATTTAGCTATAGTGGATAATATTTCCGGTTCGGTAATTGCCCTTTTCATATTGACATAATAATTGCTTTTTTTACCTGAAGCAAGAGTGAAATCTCCTTCTTCAAACACCTTGTTTTCCTTTAATATTTCAATCAAATACTCTTTTGTAACCATTGAAATCACAACTATCTAAAAAAAATGATTTATAATTTACTTTTCAAATCTTCGATTTCCTCTTCCATTTGAGCAAGGTCTTCATTAAAAATGTCTTTTAAAATGATCTTGTCTCCAATTTTGCTAATCATGTCAAAAGGAATTACCAATTCACTTTTGCTGATATTTAAGGATTCTTGAATTCCTCCTTTAGAGACTATAATTGATTCTATGAAATTATCTTCCAGGTCAACCTCAACATCAACAACTTTTCCCATACTCATTATGTCGTTGCCTAAAACCTCTTTACCGACTAATTCCTTAACTATTCTCATAAAAAATCTCTCCGAAAATAAGTTGGATAATAATTTAATTGAAATTTTTATATTATAAACAATATTCTTTTTATTTTAATCAATTAATAAATATTTTGAAAAAATGAATGAAAATAAAAATAATTATAAATAAGTAAAAAAAACCAAAAATAAGTAAAAAGTAAAAATCAATAGAAAATAAAAAGAAATAAAAAAATAGAAAGAATAAAAAGAATAAAGAAAGGATTATTTAATCCTCACTATTCCATTTTAATGCGCCATACACAATACAAATTAATGTAATCAATATTATTAAAACATAAGCTCCCCAAATCCAAGGGTCTTCAATTCCTAAAACCACCATAATATCACCTATTCTTTAGAAATCCCCTCAAAGGATTTGTTAAGTACTTTTTCATCAATCGGTTGTGTAAGCAAACTTACTGCAATTGTAAATATTGCTGAAACAGGTATAGCGAAAATCATTACGTCAATTGAATACCATGGCATGGTATTTATTAACATGTCTACACCAAATATGAATTTACAAATACCAAGACCTGTTGCAGTTTTCTTGAATACAAATACAAGCAAGAATAAACTTGTTAATGTACCGGATAAAAGTCCTGCAATTGCACCTTGTTTAGTTGTGCGTTTCCAGAACAATGCTGCACAATAAACCGGCAAGAATGCTGCTGCACATAATCCCATGAACAATGAAGTACCAAGTGCTACAATACTGCCAGGCAATGCTAAACCAATTACCAATGAAAGAATAACAGCTATTAAAATACCTGCTTGGCTAACTGAAATAAATCCTATTTTACTTTCTTCTACAGCATCCCCTCTTTTGTTAATTTCCTCTGCAGTATATTCGTCAGAGCCACCTCTATTCTTGATTGCATCAACAATATCGTGTCCTAATGCAGTTCCTTGAGTGTGATACTGTGAACTTAAGGTAGACATAGCTGCCGCAAGCAAGGACAATAGGAAAATGTATACGAACCATTCAGGAAGAGCAGTTGAAATAAATGTTGGGATGATTGAATCCATGTTTCCTCCAACATAATCGATTGCAATTTGACCAAAGTTCTGATAGAAGTATACATTGGATAATGAACCTACAATATAAGCGGTACAAGTCATTACAGCAATGAATATAGCTCCTATTAAAAGTGATCTGTGTAATTCCTTGTTGGATTTAACAGTCATAAATCTTACTGCAAGTTGTGGTTGAGCCAATGCACCGATACCTACACCCATAATGGTTGTAGTTACAAGAGACCACCAGAATGGACTTCCAAGTGTTGGGAAACTTGTCCAACCGGTACCACCTTCAGCGATAGCATCAGGAGGATAAAGGGCAGCCATATTAGTAAGTGCGGTATTTGCTTCGGTAACACCACCTAATACCCAGTAAATGAATACAAGCAAGATTATCATACCTACAAACATGATTGTTCCTTGCAATGCATCGGTATACATAACACCTTTCAATCCACCGAACAATACATAAGCACAAATTACAACTGCAAGCACTAAAAGCGCTAAATTAAAGTCAAGCATTAAAGAACTTTCCATAAATCTTGCTGCACCAATAAGAACTACAGCCGCATAAATCGGCATAGCACAGAAGATAAGAATTCCACTGAAATACTGTATGAATTTACTATTGAACCTACGGCCTAAAAACTCAGGGAATGTGAGAGATCCGAGATTTTTACCCATTCTACGAGTTCTTTTACCGAAGAATACGAATGCAATGAAAACACCTACAAAGATGTTCAAGAATACAAGCCATAGTATACCCATACCATACTTACCTGCAACCCCTCCGAAACCGACAATAGCTGCAGTTGAAATGAAAGTAGCCCCATAACTTAATGCCATAATATATGGGTGGGTTTCCCTTCCTGCAATCATAAAGTCTTCAGAGGAATTTGTTCTTTTCCATGCAAGGTATCCTACATACCCTACCATAATGAAATAAACAATAAAAACTATTCCTAATAAAAAGTAATTCATTCAAAAACCTCTAAATAAAGATTAGTATTAAAAATAATTATTTATAAATGTCTTATCCTATTGGATTATTCTAAAATTCCATGTGAATAGTATTCAAAAATAATTCGATAGTATTACTAAAAATGAACAAAATTTATCATTTTAGAATTTAAAACCCTTTAGAATAGTAAAATTTAAACAAATAATACTTTTACACTTTAATTTTTA
>JAZNRM010000155.1:0-5413 GCA_045590695.1 Methanobrevibacter sp. | reverse complement strand
ACAAATTCAAAATATGAATTAATCTGATAATTTATTATTAAGAAATTTAAGGTGTTATAATGGCTAGTATGAAAGAGATGGCTGATACTTTAATTAAAAGAATAAATGATTTAGCTACTCCTGTTAAAATTATGCATGTTTGTGGTTCTCATGAACATACCATTATGGAACACGGTATAAGATCTTTGCTTCCTCCTGAAGTTGAGATTGTTGCAGGGCCAGGATGTCCTGTATGTGTTGTTCCTTCAAGAGAAATTGATGAATGTTTACAATTGATAGAAAAAGGAGTAACTGTAACCACCTTCGGAGACATGTTAAGAGTGCCAGGTTCCAATGGCTCTCTTGCAGAAGCAAAAGCTGAAGGTGCAGACGTAAGGGTTGTTTACGGTATTCCAAATGCTGTGGAAATTGCTGAAAAAGTAGACAATGATGTTGTATTCATGTCTGCAGGTTTTGAAACAACTGCTCCTGCAACAGCATCCGAATTATTGAAAAAGCCTCCTGAAAACTTTTCTATCGTTTCATGTCACAGATTGATTCCACCAGCTATTGACTTCTTGATTAATTCAGGTGAAACCAATTTAAACGCTTTAATCGAACCGGGACATGTGTGCACAATTTTAGGAACTGAACCATTTGAAAAGTTCTCAACTGAATACGGAATTCCTCAAGCGGTGGCAGGTTTCAATCCATTGGATATCTTAATGTCCGTTTACATGATCTTAAGGCAAATTGAAAATGGAACTCCAAGAATCGACAATGAATATAAACGTGCTGTAAGAACTGAAGGAAATGTCATTGGTAAAGAAATGATGGATGAGGTTTTCCATGTTGAAAGCAGAGAATGGAGAGGTTTCCCAAAGATTCCTAACTCAGTCTTGGAAGTTAATGATGAGTTTGCCGAGTGGGATGCAAGGAAGAAATATGACATTGAAGTGAAAGATGTTACTGAGGCTCCTAAAGGATGTATTTGTGGACCTATCTTAAGAGGTATGGCAAAGCCAACTGACTGTAAATTGTTTAGAAAGGCATGTAATCCAATGCATCCAATCGGTGCATGTATGGTAAGTAAGGAAGGAACCTGTAACATTGCTCACAGATATAGCAGATAAGATAAACAATTGATTTTAATAGTTCTTTATACAATCACTTTTTAAGGATTTGAAAACATGGTAAAAATAGAAGCGATAGCTGTAGATGTTGATGGAACAATTACAGATGGAAGAAGAAGAGTTTGTCATAGTGCATTGGATGCTCTTCGTAAGGCTGAAGATGCAGGAATTCCTGTAATCATTGCTACTGGAAACATTTCACACTTTGCATATGCAGTGGCTACACTTGTTGGAACCACTGGAGGTTTGGTTTGTGAAAATGGTGGAGTAATCTATCAAGATGGATATAATGACAATAGGGTAATTGTTTTAGGAGACATTTCCAAAGCTCAAAAGGCTTATGATTTTTTACTTGAAAAGTTTGGTGAGGATATTCCATTTAAGATTGTAGAGGATTCCGATGCAAGGGTATCTGAAATCTGTTTCTACAAGAATATGGATTCAGAGCCACTTAAAGAGCTACTCCAAGACTTTGATGTGGAAATTTATGATAGTGGATTTGCACTTCACTTGACTGATCCTGATGTTGACAAGGGAACAGGACTCGCTGAATTGGCTAAGCTCTTGGATTACAATATTGAAAACATGATGTGCATTGGAGATAGTGAAAATGACATTGACTTTTTACGTGCTGCAGGATTTAAGGTTGCAGTGGCTAATGCATGTGATGAGCTAAAGGAAATCGCAGATTATGTTTGTGAGAAAAAGTATGGTGATGGAGTAGCAGAAGCTATTGATAAATTTGTTTTTACAGAGGGTTAATTAATCCTATTTCATTTTAATGTGTGATAATATGTTATATGAATTGGCTGAAGAGGCAAAAAGGGAAATTTCAAAGTATTCAGACAATTATGAAATTTATTTGGAAAATACTGAATTGCTTCAATTGGATTCCCAAAAGACTGATTTGAATTTTGCAAAAGAGGAGATTAGCTTAGGCATTGGAATAAGAGTTATTAAAGACGGTTCAGTAGGTTTTGCTTTCACATCAGATATGGGTGAAATTGCAAAGACTTGTGAAAATGCTTATTTAAACTCTAAACTTAATTCAAAGGATGAAAATTTCTCATTTGCAGAAGTTGAAAAATTACCGAAAATCACTGGCACTTTTGATAAGAAGTTCCAAGAGATTGATTTGGATGAGCTTACAAGTTCCCTCAAGGCTGTTTTAAGCTGCATTGAAGATAATGGATGTCAAACCACTTCAGGAGGTTTTTCAGCAGCTGAAGGTGAGGTTTTGATTGTAAACTCCAATGGTGTTGAAGCTTATGACAAATCTACCGGTTTTGCATTAGGTGTTTCAATAAATGCAATGAAAGATGGTGATTTGGCAACTGCTTATGACTCTGTTTCATCATGTCTTTATGATTTGGATGGAATCAAATTGGCTGAAGACTTATGCGATTTGGCAAAGTCATCATTAAATGGAGACCATATTGAAACTTCAGATAAGGATGTCATATTGGATTATCATGCAGTAACTGGACTTCTCTCCACTTTCATGAGCGGTTTCAGTGCAGATAATGTTCAAAGGGGAAGGTCAAGACTTGCTGGTAAAATCGGTGAGAAAATAGTCACTGAAGGTCTTTCAATTTATGATGACGGCACTGTCGATGGCGGTTTGAACTCTGGAGTAAGTGATGATGAAGGAACTGCTTCAAGAAGAACCTCATTAGTTGAAGATGGTGTTCTTAAAGGATATTTATATGATATTTATACAGCTAATAAGGATGGAGTAAAAAGCACTTCCAATGGATTTAGAGGTTCCTATGTAGGAACTCCATCTGTAAGCGGTTCAAATATTATTTTTGACTTTAAAGATCATGTTTTAGAAGATGAAATAAATGATGCATTCTTGGTCACAGATGTTTTAGGTGCACATACTGCAAACCCTATCACAGGTGACTTTTCAGTTGAAGCAAGCAATTCATTCTTAATCGATAAAGGTGTCAAAAAACCTATTAAAAAAGCTATGATTTCAGGCAATATCTACGATTTGTTAGGTGATGCGATAGCTGTAGGTGAAGAGACAAAGCAAAGAGGATCTTTCATTATTCCTAAATTGCTTTTACATGATGTAAGAGTGGTGGGTAACTAATCCCACCTAAAAATTAGTTTTTTTATTTATTTTTAATTAATTTGTATTATTTTCTATTTTTTTATAAATTTTTAAATCTTGCATTGATTTTCTTATCCAATTCCTTCATTTTTCTATCAATTCTTTTGGTGTCTGTTTTATATACTTTTGACACTTTTTTATTAATTTCCTTTTCCTTTTTCTTTAGGTTCTTATTGAATTTAGATGTTTTAGTGTCAAAGGCATCTTGGATGAATTTCTCAAGCTCATCTTGAGATGAAAAGTCTGCAAAGTTTTTTTCTATTATTTTATCTACTTTTTCATTAAGTTTTTCCTCTTCCTTTTTAGTCATTTTTTTACTTTTCTCTTTAGCCATTTTATCATTCCTTCCAGTAGATTTAATAGAATTGGAGATTTAAGAGTTATGGGATATTTTATCCCATTTTGATAACTGGCAATTGGATTTCAGTTACCATGTCATCTTCATTATTCACTTCATACTTGTTTTTTATGTAAATTTCTTTAGGAGAACCTATAATGTCGTATTTGTTTTCAATGGAGTATTCTGCCATAATGTTATAGGTTTCTTGAATGTCATCCAAACTTCCATTGTGGATTCCAGACAATACCTTGTGTTCGATTAAGGTTACGATTCTTATTTCTTCAGTTTCATCAGGGTCTAATTCAGGATTGATTGGAATTCCTACATCGTATACAACTTCATTTTCCTTAGCGGTTCTTGGGTTATTGTAGAATATTGCAAATAAGTCTCCAGCAGTTTCAATTTCTTCAACTTCAACCCATCCGGTTAATTTAGAAACCAAAACATCCATATCCTTTAGAGCTCCCTTATAATTCATGATAGCTACTTTTTGGTCTTCAATAGTTTTTTCTTTAATTTCCATGTTTACACCTGATAAATTTTTTAAATTTTAATTTTGATTTAATTAAAGAGGATTACTTCAACTTCCTCTCCTTCTTCAAGCAATTCTGTCTGTTTAGAGACTTTTGTATATCCTGCTGCACTTGCAAGTGAGAATATAGCTCCAGAGTCTTTAAATATTGGAATCACATCATTTCCTTCCACTCTAACCAATTGATATTGCATTCTTCCAATTGGTGAATGGATTCTCCTTTTCAAGGTTCCTTTAATTGTTCTTTGCTCTTCCTCATCTTTGTAGCCAGCTAATTTCTTAATTGCTGGTGCAACAAATACATTATAGATTACAATTGCAGAAACCGGATTTCCAGGAAGTCCAATGACTATCTTTCCATCAACCACTCCAAGAATGGTTGGCTTTCCAGGCTGTACAGTAATTCCATGAATATAAACTTCTCCAAGTTCATCAAGAATATGTCTGATATTGTCCCCTACACCTGCAGAGGTTCCACCAGAGCATAGCAAGATGTCGCATTCTTTCAATGAGTCTTGAATTTTAGTCTTTAAGTCATCATAAACGTCTTTAACGATTCCTAAGCATTTACCTTCTCCACCACAGTTGTCTACACCTGCTTTGATCATTTCACTGTTTACATCATAGATTTTTCCAGGTTTCAATTCTTCCTGATTGGTCAATAATTCATTTCCAGTGGAGATGATTCCAACTTTAGGCTTTTTATACACTTCAACGGTGCCAATTCCTTGAGCAGCTATCACCCCTATTTTAGGAGGATTAAGCAAAATGTTTTCTTCAAGAATTGTCTGTCCTTTCTTAACGTCAGAACCTTTTTGTCCAATGTCTTGGGAAGGAGTCACGCTTGTCAATATCTCAATTTCATCTTCTTCGAGCTCATCATTGTCTTCTGGCCTATTGGAGAATTCCACCATAACAACTGCATCGGCACCTTCAGGAATCGGTGCACCAGTGCTAATTTCTACACATTTTCCAAGCTCTACAGTTTTATCAGTAAATGATCCTGCCTCTAAGAAGTCAATGACCTTAAGTTTTTTAGGATTTTCCTCATTGACACCATAGCTGTCTTCAGATTTTATTGCAAAACCGTCTTTCAAGGATCTGTTAAATGGTGGAAAATCGATTTTACTTTCAATTTTACTGAATGTAATTCTATTATTGCTTTCTGCTATGTCAATGATTTCAGATTGTGGAGTATAGTATTCATTAAACTTTTCCTTAATGATTTCCTTTGCTTCATCTACTTCCTTTATCTTTAAAAATTCTACACCCATTGTATTACCTTTTAAATTTTAAAAAATTAATGATAA
>JAZNRM010000154.1:0-3423 GCA_045590695.1 Methanobrevibacter sp. | reverse complement strand
TGAGAAAAATAGCTGTTTTTTATTTTAGATTTAAATAAATCTTTAAATTTACAATTTAACATCGAATTAAACCATTTTTTACAATAATTATCTATATTCAAAGGATTTTTGAAAATAAAAATAAAATTTAGAAAATAAATTATAAGAAATAAAAAATTAATTAGAAAATATAAAAAATAATTAGAAAAAAATAATTAAAACTAGTGAGGATTAGTTCCGAACTAGTCTAAATAACTTAATAAATCGTCTTTAGTGGTAAATGCCATGTGAACAGCATCAAGGATTTCATCTCTACTTAAAGGTGCTTCTCCACCTTTTTGCATGGAACAAACATGGTTTCCTTCATCAGTTACACCAATGGTTATTCTTGCTTCCAAGATTTCTTCCTCTTCTAAAGAAGGATCTAAAATCAAGCCATCACCGATTTTTACAAAGGTGGATAAAGCTAATTTGTCTCTGATTGGTAAATCCATAGTTTCAGTTTCAGACAATACAACTTCATCATCAATGTATTCAGCAACTGGCAATTTAGTGTTCATTAAAGCTGCCATTACAGCAAGGTTAGATGCATCAAACAAGTTTCCATCATAATCAATAACGTGTAAGTCAATGAAAAGCATCCAAACTTTTTTGCCTTCTTCAATACAAAGCTTTTCCAAGTCCACTAATTCACTTTCACGAATTCCACGGTCTACTACACGTGCAAGTTCAATGGATTCAGGGCTAGGTGGACCTGGTTCAAATCCAGGAGCAGCCATTGGCAATAGTTCACAATTGGTCATTAAGACACCTAAATTAGGAGTGTCACCGAATGGTTCACCAATAGTTGGCTTTACACCAACAATAACTTGAGTGTCACCTAATTTAACTCTTGCAGAACCTTCTGCCTTTTCAATCACATTAGGTTCAATGAAAATATCTCTTCTTTCATCAAAAGCTCTTCCATCAGCTCTTTTACCATCATTTATAAGTCTTGTAATACTTTTTCTAGTAATTTCTGGTACAATATCCATATTTTCACAACCTATTCAGAACTATACCTGTTCTTTAAAGCTTCATGTTGGAGTTCGCTAATTTTCATACATCCTTCCATAGCTAAGTCCAAAGCTTCTTCAAATTCTTCTTCAGTTAAGTTACCGTCTGCTTGAAGTAAAGTAATTTCACCGGTTCTTGGCATGATAGCGATAGGAACGTCAGCTTGTCCTTCCTTATCCTCTTTTTCAGATAAGTCTAAAACGATTTGGTCATTTACTTTACCTGCAGCACAACCGACTACAATATCTTTCATTGGAATACCTGCATCAGCTAAAGCTACAGCAGCTGCAGTGATTCCTGCACAACGGGTTCCTCCTTCAGCTTCAATAACCTCAATTGAAACGTCAACCATTGATCTTGGGAATGATTCCAACATTAAAGCAGGTCTGAGTGCATCAGCAGCGATTTTGGAAATTTCAGTTGATCTTCTATCTGGACCAGGTCTTTTACGGTCATCTACTGAAAATGGAGCCATATTGTATCTTACTCTAATTACACCAGTATTAGGTTTTAATAAACGTCTGATATAGGATTCTCTTGGGCCGTATACAGATGCTAAGATTTTATTTCCACCAACTTCCAAGTAAGCAGAACCATCTGCTCTTTTCAAGACTCCAGCTTCAATTTTAATTGGACGGAGCTCATTATAAGCTCTTCCATCAGCTCTTAATTCTTTGTCATTTGAGATAATAAAAAACACCTCTTCAAAATCACATTCATAATTAACAATAATTATTAAATTTTAAATTCAACAGCTTAAATACCTCTTCCTTGTGAAATGTTTAAAGTAGGAGATTTAGAATTATCTGCACGACTTAAATCAAAAGAAGATTTATTATTCTTTTTTTGCTCATTGATGTATTCATAAGTGTCCATGAAATTAGGCTTTTTGGATTTTTCATCTTTTGAATCATCTTCAGAATCCTCTTCTTCATTATCTTCATCTTCAGATTCTTCAACAGCTTCCTCTTCAGAATCCTCTAAATCCTCATCATCTTCGGAATCTTCAACGTCTTCTTCATCTTCAGATTCTTCAACAATTTCATCTTCATCTTCGTCTTCAGAAATAGCTTCAGAGATTACATCTTCCAATTCTTCATCAGAGATATCGTCTTCAAATTCTTCGATGTCTTCTTCAGAATCCTCATCATCCAAATCTTCTTCATCGATATCCTCATAATCTTCAGTTTCATCATTGAAGTCTTCTAAGTCCTCTTCGAATTCATCATCTTCAGAATCCTCATCATCTTCTTCGTCTTCTTCTGAGTCTTCATCAATGAATCCTTCTTCAGCTAATTCCTTTTCAACTTCATCTCTGAAATCTTGAAGTTCAGGTTTTTTCAAACCTTCTTCAAATGCATCCTCTTCTTCCTCTTCTTCTTGTTCCACTTCTTCGACTTCTTCCTCTTCTGGAGGTAATTCGCCATCAATAAGTAAACAAAGCTTGTTTTTAATTCTATCAGTTAAACCAGAGGTATGAGCTTCTCTTTCGATTAATTTGATAATGTTTTTAACGATTTGTTCCATGTCTTCATTACCTTTTACCCAAACAAGACCATTTTGACCGACTACAATCTTACAGCCGGTTTTATCCTTGATCATGTTGATCATGGAACCTTTCTTACCAATTAAACGAGGCACTTTAGTAGGAGCGATATCTACGATAACTCCACCTTTGAATTTGCCCATTCCACGGCCTTTTAAACCTAATTTAACCTTTTTAACTTCATCAACATCGACGATTCTTAAGAAAAGAACATCACCAATATCGAATACTCTACTTAATTCCTTTTTCTCTCTTCCGAATACTTCAGATGCAGGCAAGATACCAGAGTATGGTGAGTTAATGTCTACTCCCCACATTGAAAATCTGACATCATCGATTTTACCAATAACCACATCTCCTTTTTTAGGAAGATATTTGCTTTTTAAAGGAATTACACTAATTTTCTTATTCCTTAAAGAAACTAAACCTAAGAGTTTGGAACAAATTTTTCCATCATCTTCAAAGGTTCCTCTTCCTGGATAATAATCATCCTCTGCTAATAATTCTCCAGGAACAACTAAATCTTTTTCATTCACATATATCATACATATACTTCCCATAAGAGTATATAAATTCAACTACACACCTAAATTAAAACACCTATAAGTTAATCCAATTAGTCTCTTATTTTCTAATCAAATTAAAATCCATAGCCATTTATTGCTACAAATTGAACATATAGTTAATTTATTAATTTAGTTTCAGCTTCTCCTCCTGAGATAGAAGCCATTTTATGATTAAAATCATCTTGAAGACCACCAGGCATTTCCACAATTCCGATCCAAGAACCATCTTGTTGCCATTCCTCATTTACAATTTGTCCAAATGGACGAATTGCAGAA
>JAZNRM010000153.1:0-4128 GCA_045590695.1 Methanobrevibacter sp. | reverse complement strand
TAATTAGTCAATATTTTTATAAACTTCATCTTCAGCTATTTTTGCATCATCAATTGCAGTCTCTAAATTCTTATTTGAACTGATAAGAGTTACTAAAGGTTGGTCTTTTTCTATTTTAACTCCTTCATATGGAATGTCATACACATTCGGAATGTTCAGATTTCCTATATCAACCTGTTTTCTTGCATAGATGATCTTCTTGAATGAATACTGATTCGGATTAGGAATCTCAATGACTTCTCCCTCACATGCCTTGATGTGTGCATCCAATAGGTTTATTCCAAGTGAATTTTCAACCAGTTCATAAGTTCCCTGGAACCTTGGATTGATTTCAATGACTTTCAATTCTCCATCATCATCCAAAATGTAGTCAACACCATTTGATCCAATCAGACCAAATTCATTTATCAAATCTTCAGATGTATTTTTCATCTCATCATTAAGTTCATCAGCATTAATTTCAGTTCGTTTATCATTAAACATTCTAAAGCTATTTTCATCCAATGGTAAAATATTTCCAGAATATTCATATGAATCATTTCCCAAGTCATGTTCAGTTATCAATCTTGAATTGATCAAATTTTTTTGCTCATCATGACTTGACAATACTGATGATGATACATTAGTTCCCTCAATATATTCTTGAAGTATATAGTTTTCAAGTGAAATATTTTCACAAATCTCATCCACTTGTTTTAATTCATCACAACTTTCATTATTTAGCAAGAAAATTCCTAACCCTCCACTTCCTTGAAGGGGTTTTAAAATAAATTGATTGTTAGTGTATTGTTGTAAAATCTCATTCAATTCCCCTACATCAGATGGTTGAAATGTAAGTGGAACGTTAAATTTGTTTTTCAGCTTATTGTAAAATTTGAATTTATTCTCAACAGATTCAGTGTTCTTATTGCCACGAACAATTTTTCTAAATTTTTTAAATTCTCCAGAAAAATTTTTTGCATTTATTCCAGTGGTGAGTACAATCTTATCGATTTCATCCTCATCATTATTTTGAAAAAGAAAATCTTTTGATAATTCAAGAAGTTTCTCAGGTGAATAATTTTCTTCAAACCTTCCACAGGATATGACACTTTCCTGATCTAAAACATGCTTTTCCATATATGGCATTTTAAAGTCAACTGTTTTAAAATAGCTGATGGAAAATGTTTTGTAATCCAATTTCAATGCTGAATTAACCATTGGTCTTGTGTCAATTCCCATAAGAAGTAAATTTTCCATAATTCTCATCCCTAAATGTTATTTTCCTGTTCTCTTGCTTGATCATATACTGATTTGATTGTATCCATGTCTACACTGGTGTAAATTTGGGTTGTTGAAAGGCTTGAATGTCCAAGTAGCTGCTGAATAACCCTAATGTCCACTCCATTCTTTAATAGGTGTGTTGCAAATGAGTGTCTTAAGACGTGAGGTGTAACTTTCTTTTTTATTCCTGCTTCATCTGCATATTTCTTTATCATCATCTGAACATACCTTGGAGTGAGACTGTTTCCATTCTTATTTACAAAAATAAACTCTGATGAATGTTTATCTTCATCAAGATAATCCAATAGAAGCTCTTTTGTATGCTCATCAAAAAGAACGATTCTGTCCTTATCCCCTTTACCTCTAACTCTAATTGTCCTTTCATCAAAATCAATATCCCTTTTCAATAGCTTTACAAGTTCTGAAATACGGAGTCCTGTAGAGTAAAGCAGTGTTAGGATAACTTTATCCCTTCTTTTTGATTTTCGTTTAAAAGGAGTGTCATTTTCATCAATCGCTACAGCTTCTATCAAGTCCTTCACTTCCTTTTCATTAAGTGATTTAGGCAATGACTTTGTTCTCTTTGGATTCTTGATGTCCTCTAAAAAATAGATGTCATTGAATTCAAGGAATTTCTTGGAAACGACTGTAGTCAAGTAAATGTAATTCTGGGTAAGGTACTTATCTCTTTTCAAGTCTCGAATATACTTTCTGAAACTGGCTAAAAATCTTTTTCCATCATATAGGTTTTCCTCATTTTTCATAAAATTGATTAAGTTGTGGATGATGGAACTGTATGTTTTTACAGTATTTTCTGAATAGTTTCGTATTTCGAGTTCAATCAAATAATCTTCGAGCATGCTTTCAAAGTCAAACACTTCCATCAAATGCTTCTTCTCTCCATTTTCATCAATAACCGGCAGTTTTATTGGAGACTTTTGAATCGGTTCATTTGATAAGTTCAATTGCTCTGTAAAAAGATTCATGTTAATTCCTTCTTTAGATTCTTTCCAAACCCATTAATCTAAATTTAGGATAATTCTTAAAATTTATATTTTTAAAGTTATTCAGTAATATTTACTTCGTTATACCTAATTATATTTGTGGTTTTATTTAAATATTTTTAAAATTAGCTTATTGAATCTGTAAAATAAGTAAAATTGACATATGAAATTATAAAAAAGAAATAATAAAAAAAGAAAAAATAAAAAAGAAAAAGAATAGAAATAAAATAATTATTTCTATCATTTGGAATTAAATAGTTGAATAATCCATTTAGTTTAAAGTAACTATTCTGAGCTTGTCAGGTCTTTTAATTACTCTGCTTGATTTAAAAGCAACTAAGGTTTTGATTCCTTTGGAGTATGCGATGTCGACTAATCTTTGGCTGATTACACCATCGAAAATAACGGTGTCTGCTTCAGGATTGTCTTGTTTTAAATCCTCGTAAAGGGTTTCAACATCAGTTTCTTTTAATAGGTTTAAAGAATCATCGTAGATTTCACTGTTTCCAGTTCCTTCTAAATCCTTTAACATGTTCTTTAATAATTTTATTCTACTATCTTGAATCCTGTCGTTTTGTCTGTCTCTACGGCCTCTGGAATTTCTGTCTTTTCCTCTGCGATCGTTTCTACCGTTTTTTCTATCGGTTCTGTCTTTTCTGTCGAATTTGTCTTTACGATCGGTTCTGCCGTTTTTGTTTCCGTGAAATTTGTCGGATTTATTTAAGTTTTTTGCTCTTCTGTCACTAGTTTTGCTAGTTCTGTTGATTTTGCTTTTTCCCACTTTACCTTGAGTGTCTAAGTTGAAATCAAGGTTGTTTATTACTTGTTCAGTGGGAGCTTTATCTCTTAAAGCAATTAAAACTTCTTCTTTTTCTAAATCTTCAACTTCCTTGCCTCTTGGAGCTCTAGTGATGTAATCTACATCTCCAACTTGCAAGAGTTCTTTTAAGATTAATTCTCCGCCACGGTCACCATCAACAAATGCAGTTACAGTTCTTTTTTTAGTTAATTCAGCTACACTGGTAGGGATATTAACTCCTTCAACTGCGACAGTGTTTTTAATTCCGTATTTTAATAAATTTAAAACATCATTTCTTCCTTCAACAACGATAATTGCATCGGAAGTGTGTACATTTGGACCTGCAGGAAGTCTTTCCTCTCCAAATTCAGAAATCTCATGAACTCTCATTGATTCTCTGATTTCTTCAATCATTTTCATGCTTTCAGGAGAGACAGTTTCCATCATGCCCATATAAATTTCTTTTGCACGATTAATAACTTGTTGTCTTTTCACAGCTCTTACGTCTTCAACTCTAAGAACTTCAATAGAAGCTTCACAAGGACCTACACGGTTAATGGTTTCTAAGGATGCTGCAAGGATGGCAGTTTCAATTCTATCTAAACTAGATGGAATTACGATTTCACCTTTTGCACGTCCACCATTTGAGTGAATGATAACTTGGATCCTTCCGATTCTTCCAGTTCTTTGGAGCTCTCTTAAATCTAAATCGTTGCTTAAAAGACCTTCAGTCTGTCCGAAAACCGCACCTACTACATCAGGCTTTTCTACGATTCCGTTTGCATTGATTTGAGCGTGAATAAGATATTTAGTTGTAGTTAATTCTACACCTTTTCCCATAATAAGCCTCCTTTGAGCTTTGTAATAGGATAATTTAAGGCTAGTCTTTCGTAGAATTGTTATCATAACCAATATCTATCATGATAATTTAAAACCTTTGATTCTTATCCATAATCCTATGAATAATCTTGTTTTTTAGTTATCAGTTTTAAACATTTATAATTAATAATACCTCATTTTAGTTAATTAAACTCGTTTTGAGTAATGATTTAAAATTAATTA
>JAZNRM010000152.1:0-3061 GCA_045590695.1 Methanobrevibacter sp. | reverse complement strand
TAAGTTGATTTCTGTTAAAAAAACACATAGTGAAAGGGAAACTATGAAAATAGGAGTTATCGGATACGGAAATATGGGTTCAATGATAGTAAATAACATACTAAAGCTTAATTTACTATTAGATGACGAAGAATTAATTGTTTCAAATAGACACCTTAATAAATTTGAAAGTTTAATTGAAGAATATCCAGAAGAAAATCTAAACATTACTTCAGATAACAAAGAAGTCGCAACACAATGTCAAAAAATCCTTATTTCCGTCGAAACTCCTCAATTTAAGGAAATCATAGAAGAAATCAAGCCTTACATCAATGAGAAAACCCACATCATATACACCTGTGCAGGACTTAGCTTTAACCACATTAAACAGTATTTTGATGGAAAATTAAGTTTAGTCATTCCTACTTTAGCTTCTACAGTAACTTCAAATAACTCAATAAGTTCACTTGCAAGAAGAAAAGGAGTCACACTTGTAAAGCACAACTCCAAAGTTGAACTTCAGGAAAGGCTCTTTGTTGAAGACCTCTTCAATGAATTCAGCTACGTTAGGAAAATAGACAATCCAATTTACTTCAATGAAGATGAAAACAATCTCGACCCAAGCGATAATGAATTGGAAATGAGTACAATCATCAGCAGTTGCGGACCTGCTTTCATTGCAAACATGATTGAGAAGTTTGCTCAAACTTGCAGTGAATCATCAACCATGTCTAAAGATGAAGTAGAGGATATGATCTTAAAGACAGTTATTGGAACTGCAATGCTAAAGGACGATCAAGGATTATCCAATGAAGACATAATCAGTAAGGTAGCGACTAAAAAAGGAATCACCCAAGAGGGAGTCGATTTATTGGATAAGAAATTCAATAAAATAAGCAAAAACTTGATCAGAACATTGTTAACTAGATATGATGAAGTTAACGATGAAATGAATAAGACATATCTTAAAAAATAGTATTCAACTCTTTTTAAACTCTTTTTTTAAAAAATATGCTATTATAATTATTTTTTATAAAATAAACTCTTTTTAATAAAAAATAGAAAAAATAGATAATAATAAATTCTTATTTTAAAAAATAATAAAAAATAAATAAAAATGACTTATTTAGAACAAGTCAGTTTCATTTAATTTTTCTTCAAACCAATGTGCTCTTTTATCTGCAAACATTTTTACTATCAATGCTAAAACCAATGTTATTGCACCCATAACAATCAATATCAAGAATGATGGAATGTAATTAGACCAAATCAATCCTAATGCAGTTTCCCTAAGCAAAGTGATTCCATGGGTCATCGGCATATACGGACTGACTGCTTGAAGGAATGGTCCCATCAATTGAATAGGATAAATACCTCCAGTACCTGAAATTTGGAATACAAGCCAAATTACAGCTAATCCTTTTCCAATATGACCTAATGCAGAAATCAATGAATAGCAAATCAGCATGAATATCAAGGCAATGAAATAAGCCGAAAGCACAAATAGCAACGGATTAGCCATTTTGATTCCCAATATGAATGCACCGATAAGAGTCACTGTAGTTTCTAAAACCGCCATAACCAAGAAAATCAATAGCTTACCAAAGTACATTTCAGAAGGAGTGTATTTGGTTCCTGTTGACTGTCCAGTTCTAAGCATCACACAAGTAATGATTGCTCCTACCCACATGGATAAAACCAAATAGAACGGAGCGACTTCAGAACCATAATCTGGAACAGAATATAATTCATTTTCCTCCAATACAACTGGAGAATAAATATACTCGCCAACTTCACTTTCATTCACACCAGTTATGCTGGAAAGAGAATCTGCTGCACCTGAAAGACCACTTGAAGCTGAAAACAATGCAGATGAAGCACCATTTGCAAGCAATGCAGAACCTGCAGCTAAGCTTACAGAACCATCAGCCAATTGGGAACCTCCATTTGCAACACTAGAAGCCCCTTCAGCCAAATCAACTGAACCATTTGCTAATTTTGAAGATCCTTGTGCAAGATTGCTTGAAGCTCCAGCCAAATCAGAACTTGCATTAGCCAATTCTTTAGAACCATGTACAACTGGCTTAATCTGATCAGGCAAGGTACTTTCATCAACAGCACTGTCTAATTGCTTTGCAGATTCCTGCACTTGAGAGGAACCAGCAGAAATTTGGTCTGCAGAGGATGAAATCTGTGAAGATCCCTCTTTAACTTGAGAAGAACCTGCAGAAAGGTCATTGGCTCCTTTCTTCAAATCATTTGCTCCAGATTTTACTTGAGAAGCACCAGATTGCACTTTTGAAGCACCAGCACTTAATTGTCCAGCACCAGAGGACATCTGACTTGCGCCTGAAGCAAGTGCAGACTGCAAGTCTCCTAATTTTTCATAGGCAGCAACATTAATGAATTGGACAATGTTTGCATTGATCTTATTGTAAACCGCTCTTGCTGCAGAATCACTTAATTTTGAAGCCATTGGATTTGATTTCCTATTGACAATGTATTCCAATTCTGCAGAATGAGGATCATCAGAGGTAATGGATTTGATGGAACTGCTGAAATTCTTTGGAATGACTATTCCAGCATAATACGTTCCATTCTTAACCCCCTCCCGCAGGTCATCTTCACTTACAAAAGTCCAATAAAAATCATCATTTCTTTTCAATTCGTCTTCCAATTGGTCCCCTACATTAATGTCTTCACCATCAAATGTTGCACCTTTATCCAGATTTGCAACTGCAAATTCAAGATTTCCAGTATTGTCGTAAGGGTCCCAACAAGCTTGAATGTTTATAAGAGCATATAAAGAAGGTAAAATTATAATGGCAAGCAATGTCAAAACAACAATAGGATTTTTAGTGAATACGTCCTTAAAATCCTTTTTTAGAAGTTCACGTACATTACCTAGCCCACTTCCTAAATTTAATTCTCTCATATTTAACCTCACAATTTTATAAAAAATCTGTAATCATTAAAATTTTATGTAATTATTACTATTTATATTTAATAATTAATATAGTTAAGTTTTTAAAAAAAAGTAAAAGGAAGTTTTAAAAAATAATAAAATTAATAAATTAAAAAA
>JAZNRM010000151.1:0-5742 GCA_045590695.1 Methanobrevibacter sp. | reverse complement strand
ACTGAAAAAAAGTATTATTAATTACTTAAAGTTATGAAAATATTTAAAAAAAATGAATTAAAAAAAGAAAAATTTATTCAAACTTTAAAAAGTTTGAATTATGAAGATTTATTCTGAACCATAATCAGCTTACCCGTAGATGGATCCTTATAGACCTTACCCATCTCAGTATAGCCTTGACCGGTTTGATTGCTTGTGTCTGGAGTTTCATTCAATATCTGTCCCTCTTGAACTTCAGTCACTTCCTGATTCATGGCTTCCATGACCTTTTCCTTCTGTTCCTGAGTCAAGTCATTGTTGAATAAAACGCTTTGCATATTCCAAGCAAGTACCAAGAATACAAGCAAACCTACAGCAATAACCAACATTGCATCCACAAGGTTTGCAGTTCCTGCCATAGGGTCTTCTTCCTCACTGTCAAAACGTCCTTTTCCTCGACGACGAGCCATAATAATCACCAAAATATATGAAATTTCTAATCTCTAAACCATATGAATTCTAATCTATTGTAAAATTTTTTAAATATATTGTATACAATATAAAAGCTTGTTTTCTAAAAACAATTAATTAAAATTAATGTTTTCAAAATTATATTGTAAAATTTTCAATCACTTAAGTGACTATTTAAGTCTCTCATCTCTCTTGTCAATATTGTCCAAAATCGCATCCATCAATGCATCCAAGTTGGCAAGGTATTCACCAAACCATCTTCGTCTCAATTTAGAGGCGAAGTATGCAATAGCACCTGATCCAATACCAATAACAGTTGTATTGAATGCAATTGTAATCGCACTTGCAAGTGTGGTAACATCACCGGTACCCAATGCTGCAAGACCTGGACCCATAGGGATTAAAGTACCCATCAATCCAAGGGTTGGACCAATCTTAGTAACAATGTCTGTCTTGTTGAGGTTTTGTGCAATCTTATCCTCTTCATTGTCTATCAATCTACGAGCCAATGTTTCCCTTGATTTTTTACCAAGATGCTCGCTCTCTGCAAGTTCGGACAAAATCCTCTTTTGAGACTTTTGAATATCTGCATTATTGACTACATTCTTAATGTCTTCAGCAGACTCTGCATCATAAATTGCGTAAATCATTTCTTTGATTAAGCTAACAGGTACTTTCTTACGAGAAAGGTGTTCTGATAATAGCTTTCCTAAAGTATATACAGCGAATACTAAAAATGCTATTAAAAGAATGATTACAGGTATCTGTAATGCCTGAGTAATAGCAGTCAATGAACTATCCAGTATTGGCAAGCCAGTACCGTTAGTACTTGAAAACATTGATAGCAATCCATTTGAACCTTGAAAAGCAGCTTCATCTGCAAAAATCAAAGCATTTCCAATATTTATCATTAAATCACCATAAAAAAATAAAAATAAAAAATAATTTAAAGAGAGAAACTCCCTTTAAATTGGAAAATTATTTTATTACAACTTTACCAGTCTTTTTAACTGCCACATAAGTCTTGTCACCAGCAAACTTAACTGTAACCTTATAGGTTTTCTTTTTAGAGAGCTTAACCTTTACAGTAGCTACACCTTTCTTGTTGGTTTTTGCAGTGTATTTCTTGCCGTTGACAGTGAAAGTAACCTTTTTGGACTTGATGGCTTTACCAAATTGATCCTTTAAGGTTGCAGTTAATTTTTTAACCTTTTTAGCTTTTTTATAAGTCTTCTTAGGTACAGTGAGTTTGGTTTTTGTTTTAGTCACTTTGACCTTTATTGACTTGCTGCTAGCAGTGTAATAGCTGTCTCCTGCAAACTTAAGTGATACAGTAAAGGTTTTAACTGTTTTTAAAGTCAATTTGAAAGTAGCTACACCTTTGGAATTGGTTGTTGCAGTGTAGGTTTTTCCATTGACAGTAGCTGTGACTTTCTTATTTGCAATTACCTTTCCGTTTCCATCCTTCAATGTTAGTGTAATGGATTTTGAAGTAGCAGTGACTGTATAAGTCTTGCCCGCTGAAGTCAAGCTTGTGCTGTCTTTAGTTAAAGTAAGTTTTCCAGTGCTGGTTGATGCAAGGAAGTTACCTTCACCATTGAAGTATGCAACAACATCAAAAGTGCCTACTTTGCTTAATGTGACTTTGATTTTAGCTACACCGTTTGCATCAGTTGTTCCTGTGTAATTCTTGCCATCCACTGTTATTACAATATTTTGGTTAGGAATCAAGGTTCCATTTATGTCTTTAAGGGTAACTGAAATTACCTTGTTTCCATTGTTCCATTTATATGAAACACCTGTAACTGTCAAAGCAGTATTATGAGGGTTTATATTCTTAAAGTCATTATCCATGATGTTTTCATCGTTTTCTACAAGAGTCCTGTTAACGACTTCATGGACATTGATTGCAGAAATTGTAAAGTTGTTTGCAAATGTGGAATTGGTTGCCTTGTAACCTAAATAAATTCCAACACCATGATAAGGACCTTTAATGAAAACATTGTTGTTAACGAATGCATTGTTTTTAGAGCCTACAGCAGTGCTGTTTGAGCTTGCTCCAATAATTCCTATAGCATAAATCACAGGGTCATTTGACTCAAGTGTAATGTTATTGTTTGAGATGGTATTGTTGAATCCTCCATAATGTATGAACACTCCTGCAATAGTATTGCATGATTCGTTTAATTTGTAGAAAGGATCAAGATTGGAACTTACATTGACGTTATTGTTTGTGAAATTGACATTGGATGAATGTACAAACAATGCACCATAAGTTCTGAATAAGCCTGAAATCATATGGGTTCCTGGAATAACTCCATCTAATAATCCAGAGCCACTAGCGCCATCTGGACAGATAGTGGTTCCATCAGGACAAATTATAGAACCGTCAGCACAAACCTCATAATCGCCAGGGCCATAAGTGGTTCCGTCTGGACAGATAATGATTCCATCTGGACAGATACTATATCCATCTGCACATATAATAGTTCCATTAGCACAGATTGTTCTGCCATCAGTACATATTACTGTACCATCAGGACAAATCTGAGTGCCATCAGGACAAACAATGGTTTCGTTTTCGAGTACAGTACATTCATCTGCACCATAAATGGTTCCGTCAATACAAATTACTTTTCCATCTGGACAAATGATTGTTCCATCAGCACAAGTAGTATAGTCTCCAGGAACATATTGTGTTCCATCAGCACAGATAATGGTTCCATCTGCACAGACAGTGGTACCATCAGTACAAATCATTGTTCCATCAGGACAGATTTGAGTACCGTCTGCACATATGGTAGTTCCGTCAGCGCAAATAGTGGTTCCGTCTGGACAGATTATAGTACCATCAGCACAAACTTCATAGTCTCCAGGGCCATAAGTGGTTCCATCAGGGCAAATAATTGTACCGTCAGGACAAATGGTTACTCCTTGAACCAAAACATTCAAGCAGCTTCTATTGTTGATAAGGTAAGTTTCACCAGGACCAATGGTTGCAATTGAGTTTCCATCAATCAAGAGATTGCTTGAATTGAAAACGAACAATGCTGCAGTGAAGTAATTTCCTTCTGCTTTCAAGCTGCTGTTGATTATCTTACAGTCATTGGAATCCACAACATAAACCGCAAATGCAGAATTAGGGTCATAAATGGATATGTTACAGTTTCTAACTGTTATATTATTTGAGTTGCTTATTTGAATACCCCATAAACGGTCAGCAAGCTTTGTATTTGGATTGTCAATATTGATCTTTTCAAAGATTACACCATCAATGTCTGAAATAATGAATGTAGTGTCCTTGAATAATGCATTTAATCCTTGAATAATGACCTTTTTATTGATGGTTAATTTTCCTTTGCTTGAGAAGTTCCCAACGAAAATTATAGTGTCATCTTCTGTTATATTTAGATTGAATGAACCAGTTTTTGAGAAATAACTATAGAAGTTGTTTTCATTAATTATATGGGTGGTGTTATCATCAATTTCTGGAGTTCCAGATGGCCCATAAATTATATTATTGGTAGGATATATATGTTGACAACCCTCATCAATATATACAACACCTTCATTTGAAGTGCTGTAAAATGTGTTATTAATTATAAAAATATCATGCGGGAAATTAGTTTTTGACTGTTTAACGATTCTGATTGCACTATCATCATTAGAGTCTATGACATTTGATTCTATATAGATGTCAGACTTGGTACCAAAAACGTGTATTCCATACCCGCTAATATTCAAACTATTGTTGGTGACATTAATATTATTGCCATCTACTTTTATTCCCACACCAATACAATTGTTAATAGTATTATTGCTTACAGTAGAATTTTTTCCTACAGAAATAGCTGCAGCGGTACTATCATCACTTCCCACTTTAAAATTACAATCATAAATAATATTATCCTTTACTATAGAATTAGAAACCGCATATATTGCAAAATCTGCACCTTGCTCTTCTGTTGCTTGACTATAATAAGCACCATGAATATTATGGATAATATTTCCGATTATCTGATTGCCTGAAGCAGTTGCAGAGATTCCTCTAAAAGTGTTGTAAACGGTATTGTTCAATACAAGATTGTCTTTACACATTAACTGGATCCCATAACAGAAGGATGAAGGGAATTCCCTTACTGAAGAAACGGTATTGTTGAAAATGTAATTTCCATAGCTTGAATCCTCAGGGTTTGTACCCATTGGTGTGCTTCCACCATATCCTGTAAAGTAAATACCGTTTGAATCATTTGTTATTACTGTATTTCCTGTAATGTTACAATTGCCTGAGTTACGGAAGAGCATAGCAGAAGGCTGTCCATAGTTAGTATTGTTAGTAATCATATTGCATTGAAGCCTATTGTTAAAAATGTTCACTCTTGAAACACCATTGAAATTCATTGGGTAAGACCCAGTTTGATTAGAGAAAAGGTTATTGTTTACAACATTCAAATCGCTTACCCCAAGAGCTTCAATAATAGGCCTACCAGATACACTTGTCATGTTTGCTTTAATATTGGATATGTTTGAACCGCTTGATCCATTGATAAAGCTAAATCCACAATCTGTTAACCTTACAGTTCCATCTGTACAGGTAACAGTTAATGGAATGTTGATTATGAACATCTTATTTGTGAAAGTTCCTGAAAAGTCCAAAGTGTCTCCAGCTTTCAGTTTTCCAGATATTATGTTTCCGCTTCCATTAAAGTATGTGGAATATTTGTCTTCTGTAAATTTAACGGTAGATGCAAGAATTTCAGTATCTGCGCTAGCGCCAAGACTGTTTTCCACATCCACCTCTCTTTCAACATCATCAATACTGCCTATATTATCGCTAATGCTCCCATCATTTACATTAGCAATTACATCACCAGTATTCTCTTCATCATCAATACTGGAACCATCGATTTCATTTACAGCCGTTTCTGTAGCTGTCAAATCGATATTAGCATCATTATCCCCTATTATTGAATCTGAATCTACCTCACTTGCACTTATAGATCCAATAGCTAATATCAATAGAATCAATAATCCCAACATTGGAATAAATTTATTAGAATTCATAAGTTTTAACACCTCGATTTATAAAATAAATCATTTAGCATGCTAGATTAAAATGATAAATTACTAAATTACATTTCATTTTAATAAGATTTTTTTAAAAGTTAAATCAAACTTGATAAAAAAATAAAGTGTAATTTAAGAAATTTAAAACTAAATTTATACATTTATATTTATTATTATATAATAATATAAATTTTACGAAATAGGATTGATACTATCAAAAAAGAG
>JAZNRM010000150.1:0-11305 GCA_045590695.1 Methanobrevibacter sp. | reverse complement strand
GGCCTCCGACTTATTATTGATTGGTGGAATCTTATGAATGTTGATAAATTAGTTGGCAATACCCCAATGATTAAGATTGATTATGAATATGAAGGCAAAAAGGGAAGCATTTATTCTAAGGTTGAATATTACAACTATTCTGGAAGCATTAAAGACAGAATAGCATTATACATTATCCAAAAAGAAAAGGAAAGAGGAAACTTAAAGGATGGCCAACCTATAATCGAGGTTACAAGCGGAAACACTGGAATTGCTTTCAGTGCAATCGGAGCGCTTTTAGGTCATGATGTTCACATTTTCATGCCTGATTGGGTATCTCTTGAAAGAAGGAAACTTATCCAGATGTATGGTGCAGAGGTTCATCTTGTATCCAGAGAAGATGGCGGATTCAAGGGAGCTCTTGAACTTGTAGATGATTTTGCAGAGGAAATTGGAGCTTATAAGCCTCTTCAGTTTGACAATGAATTGAATGTTGAAGCCCAATACATGAAAACAGGTCAAGAAATCATTGATGCCCTTCCAGACGTCAATGCCTTTGTTTCAGGAATCGGAACCGGTGGAACACTTATGGGAATCGGTAAAAGACTAAAGGATCATAATCCTGATGCTAAAGTATTTGCATTGGAACCAAGCACATTGTCCATTCTTAAGATGGGAATGGATGAAGGAAGCCATTTGATTGAAGGTATTGGTGACGACTTTATTCCTGGAATCGTTGATGAGGAATTGATTGATGACATTGTATTGATACATGACTGTGATGCAATAAACATGTCTAAAAGGATTGCTCAGGAATTAGGATTGGGAATCGGAATTTCAAGCGGTGCAAACTTCTTGGCAAGTGTCATCATGGACAATGATGACTTGAAGATTGCAACAGTCTTCCCAGATGACAACAAGAAGTACATAACCACTAAATTGTCTGAACCTATTGATGAAAATCCTGAATTGGTTTCCAATCATATCAAGCTTATTGGTTTTGAAGTAATTTAAATAAACTGTATATTCACATAATTACATAATTTCATAGAATTTTAGGGGAGTTTCATGTTTTTAACTAAAGAAGAAGAAAAGATGGCTAGTGGTGAATATGGAGAAACCATTAGAAAGAGTATGGATATCTTAATTGCATTGGGAGACATTTACGGTGCAGAGAAATTCGTAGACATCAAGTCTGCTCAAGTGTCTGGAGTATCCTATAAGACCATTGGTCAAGCAGGTCTTGAATATCTTGAAGACTTGGCCAGAACTGCTGAAATCATTTATAATGAAAACGGTACAATAAGCGATAAAAGTGGAATTGCAACAATTTCTGCAACACTTAACCCTGCAGGAACTGATCTTGACAATTGGGAAGATTTCGGTTTTCCTCCAGAGTTTGCTAAAAAGCAAGTGGATATCTGCAATGCTTATGGAGCACTTGGAATAAGCACTACCTGTACATGCACTCCTTATTTGATTGGAAACGTTCCAAGATTCGGTGACCATGTTTCATGGTCTGAATCCTCTGCGGTTGCTTATGTCAATTCTGTAATCGGTGCAAGAACCAATCGTGAAGGAGGGCCTGGAGCATTAGCTGCAGCTATTGTAGGAAAAACTCCTTTATACGGATTCCATTTGGATGAAAACAGAACCGCTAATTTGCTTGTTGATGTTGAATGTGAACTTGAAAGGGCCGATTTCGGTGCTTTAGGTTATGCAGTAGGTCAAGTGGTTAAGGATGGAGTCCCTTATTTCAAGATGCAAAACAAATCTTACCAAGTTGAAAACGGTAATCTGAAAGCTCTTGGTGCAGCGCTTGCATCTTCCGGGGCAGTGGCTTTATACCATGTTGAAGACATCACTCCAGAGTACAAGTTTGCTGACATTGGAAATGCTGACGATAAGATTACAATCACTAAAGACGACATTGTGGAAACAAGGGAAAAGCTCTCAACAGCAGAAGGATATGCAGATTTGGTCTGTTTAGGATGTCCTCATGCATCTCTTGAAGAGGTGAAAGAGGTAGCAGAAATAGTCAAAGGCAAAAAAATCAAAAACGAGCTTTGGGTTTGCACTTCAATCAACATCAAGGAAGCGGCTAAACGTTTAGGATATCTTGAAGCCATTGAGAAGGCAGGAGGTAAGATTTGCTGTGATACCTGTATGGTAGTTGCTCCAATAGAGCAAATGGGCTATGAAGTCATTGGAGTCAACTCTGCAAAGGCAGCTAATTATGTTCCTTCAATGTGTGGATTGAAAGTTATCTACAACGACATTGAAAACCTATTAGATTTTGAATAAATCTATTTTTATTCTATTTCTTTCTTATTTTTTCTTTAATTTTATTTTTTATTTTTTATTTCATTCATAACTATTTTTTTATTAATCTTATCCTATTTTGCTTAATTTTTTAATAAAATTTAATTATTAAAGATTTAATTCGCTCATTTTTTTAATAAACTTTAAGTTATATAAGAATAATAAATAATATCATATAAATTTATGAATCATTTACTAGCTTATATTTTTAGCAAATGTTTTATAAATTGAAAAATTATTTAAAATTCTAATAAAATTACATAAACCTTCAAGGAGTGTTAATTAATGAATGTTATTGTTGTAGGAGCAGGAAATGCAGGTCGTCCTGTTGCAAGATTATTAAACTATGCTGGCCACACGGTAAAGATAACCGATCCAAAGAAAATCGAAGACTTCCACATGGATGTTCAAAAGACTTTAAGACTTATGGAAAGCGAAGGAGTTGAATTAGATTTAGGCGTATTTGAACCGAATCTTGATGGAATCGATACAGTTTACTTATCTCCAACTGTACCTGAAAATGCTCCTGCTTACAAAATCATAAAAGAAGCTAATCTTAATGTCTTTTCCAATGATGACTTTGGAAGATTGGCAGACAGTTTCATTGACATTGACATCATTGGAATTACAGGCAGTGTAGGTAAAACCAGTACCACTCATATGGTTACTGAAATCTTCAGAACTGCAGGTTATCAAGTTTGGATCTGTTCATCCATGACCCAAAACCTTGTTAGTGAAGTCATTGTAGATGGGATCATTAAAGGAATTCCTGAAAAGTCAGATATCGCTGTATTGGAACTTCCTCACGGAACTGCAGGATTGATGGCAGAGCTTAAGCTTAAAGTTGGCGCATTGCTCAATATATATGAAGAGCACTTGTCTGAATTCGGAGGTTCAATGGAACGTTATACCCAAAGGAAAATGTTCATTGCCAAGAATAGTGAAAACTTCATTACAAGCATTCATTGTAAAGACACTGTAAAAGAAGCAAGACCTGATGCAATCTTTTACGCAATGGTTAAGGATTTGCCTGGATATGATCCATCCAAAAAATCCGAATACTTCGATAAGGTAGCAAACTTTGAGGAAGTTGCTATTGGTGAAGGCCAAGTATGTAATTTTATTGGTGATAGCGCTAAAGGCGCTATTGATATCGCTTATAAATTCAGAAACAAATCTAAAGAACTTAAAAAAGGCAGCTTTACCTCTGATTTCCATATGATGAGCTATTACTATGAGAATGCAGTTGCTGCTACAGCTATTGCAATGGCTTATGGATTGCCTGTTGAAATCATCAAGGAAGGACTTGCAAACTTCAAGGGACTTTCAGTTCATATGGAATACATTGGAGACTACAATGGCAGGGAAGTTTACATTGATGCTTCCTACTTAATTGAAGGTATTACCGCTGCACTTGATTTCTTAGGTGACAGAAGCCTTGTCCTATTGCTTGACAACTTTGACACTTCAACTTACAGAGACAAGAAGGAAACAGGTAAGCTTATGGGTAAGTATGCTGATGTAATGGTAGCTACTGGATTCAATGAGGTTTACCAAAGAGTTGACTTGGAACCTGCTCAAGAATTGCTTGATGCTGCAGTAGACTCAGATGCAGTTAAGGTAATTGCAGGAACTATGGAAGAAGGTGCAGAACTAGCCATTAAATATTCTAAACCTGGAGACACTATCCTTCACTTAGGACCTCAACTCATGCAGGATCCTGAAGGAATTATGGAAAAAATAGTTACTGGTTTAGAAGAAGGCTGTAAAAAGTACGACTAGCCAGTTTTTCCATTTCCTTAGGCAATGAAAAACTTGACCAGATTTTTTTCCACTATTTGGAGTATTAATTTCTTTTAATTTTTTCTTTTTTTTTAATTGATTTTTATCTTTTCATGAAGGTGTTAAATTGAATAGTTTAGAGCTCTCTTCTATGTCTGATGAAGAATTGGCTTCATTGGATTTAGAAAATAAAACCTTTGGTGTAATTGGTGTTTGTGGAGTTGTAGGAAACTTGGTTGCAAGAATCCTTATGGACAGGGGCTATTCTGTTGTTGGAACAGATATCTCATCTAAAGAGGATTGCAGGTTCCACTCTTCTTTTGAAGGCTATGACATTGAAATATTCTTTGGAGGCCATCCTAAAGAATTCTTTAGGACAATTGATTTTATCGTTCCTCCTCCAAGTATGCCAAAAAATGCTAAGGTTTTAAAGATGGCTTCTAATCAAGGCATTAAAGTCATTGAGCTTGGAGACATATTTAAGCTATTCACGCCAGAAAAGCCTGTAATGTGCATTGGCGGAACCAATGGAAAGACCACTACAACAACTCTTTTAAAGCATATTGCATATTCTGCAGGTATCAACCCTTGCGAGCATAATTTGAAAGGAATGCAAGGTAACAATGAATTCATTCCATCACTTCAAACCAGATTGAATGGAGATTTAGCTATTTTGGAGACAGGTACTGATGGTACACCTGGAGGATTGAAGTCCATCATTGACTTGACTCATGCCAATTTCGGCATCTTGACAAACATTACAGTTGACCACTTGCAGGACCCTCACGAAAATGATGAAACAGACTTCATCACAAGAAGCTTTTTAGAGTATGCTAAAGTTAAAGGAGAGCTTGTAAAAGGCATTGAAGAGAATGATGGCACCTTAATCTACAATAGTGATGATCCAACAATTGTGGGATTATTCAATGAAATTGACTTTAAAGGTGATGCAATCAGCTTCGGTCTTGAGGATGAGCCATGCAGAGTATCAACCAAGCCATGTTGGTGTGGCAGGGATATTGAGATAAATGAGCTTATTTCCGGTTGCGGAACCTTTGAGTGTGAGTGTGGAATAAAGTATGAAAAGCCAATGTATTTGGCTAAAAACATTTCTTTAAAGGAGAGAACATTCACTCTAGAATCTCCTGAAGGAGAAACAGATTTCACCATTTCCCTTGATGGATTGCATAATGTTTACAATGCAGTTGGAGCAATAATTGCAGCAAGAAGATTCCTTAAATTAAGTGATGAAGAGATTCAAAAAGGACTTTTAAGCTTTAAGGGAACTGCTGGAAGAATGGAGATTGTTGCTAAAATGAATAATAGAAACATAATGGTGGACTATGCACATAATCCTGCAGGTGTAGAGACTATCCTAAAGGAAATCACTAAGATTTATGGTGACACAACTGTTGTAATTACAATCACTTCTGAATCAGGGCATGAAGGAGACATTGAAATTCTTGAAAAGGCATTGGATAATGTGAAATATATCGTTCCAGCATCCCATGACTCAAGACTCGTTGTAGATGAATTGATGGCAGCTGCAAAAGAGGGAAAAGCTGATTTTGACTATGAAACTTTGGAAAAAACCTTTGTCTTCACAGAAGTTGATCCTGAACAGGCTTCCAATTTCACTTTAGGTGCAAGTGCAGATCAAGTGGTTGAAGGTGTAAAGGCAGCTTTAAAAACAGATTCCAATATAATTGTAATTCTTGGTGAAGCAGGATTCAAGTTCAAATTGGATATAGTTGACTTTTGCAATGGATTATAATTAATTTTTATAATCTTCTATTTTCATTATCCTTATTTTTTTATTTTTTTAAAACATTTTTACTTTTTTAACACTTTTTTATGAAACGAAATCAATATTGCATTCATTTGATTAATTTTCAACTGCTCTCTATAAATATTTAAATAATACCCAAATACATATATTAATTCATGGTTACTTATATTGAACATCCTTTAATTAGGCCTAATTCAGCAGAAGCCAGGATTTATCAACAGGTTTTGGCAGCAGACGTACTGAAAAATGGAAATACTATGATTGTAGCTCCAACCGCTTTAGGTAAGACAATCATTGCAATACTCGTAGCTGCAGATAGGCTTCAAAAATTGAAAGGATCAAAAATTCTTATTTTAGCTCCAAGTAAACCATTAACCATACAGCATGAAGAAAACTTCAAGCACTTCTTGAATGTTCCTTGCACCTCAATCACTGGGGCTGTAAAGACAGATGAAAGGGAAAAGAGATGGAGAGAGTCACAGGTTATTTGTGCAACACCACAAACCGTCGAATCAGACCTATTGAATGAAAGATACACTTTAGATGATGTGTCCTTAGTTGTTTTTGATGAATGTCACCATGCAGTAGGTTCCTATTCCTATGTTTATCTTGCATCCAGATATGTAAAGGAATGTCACAACCATCTTATTTTAGGTCTTACCGCTTCTCCAGGACATGACAAGAGCAAAATCAAGGAAGTTTGTGAAAACCTTTTCATTCAGGACATCACTATCAAGACTGAAGAGGATCCAGATGTAAAGCCATATTTCAATCCAATCAACATAGACTGGATAAAAGTGGAAATGGGTCCAAGACTCGAAAAAATCAGAGATTTGGTGAATAAAGCCTTGAATGTTCGTCTGAAAGGTTTGAAGGATTTAGGAATCATCAATACAGTTTCTGTAAACAAAAGGGATATACTGAAGGCAAGGTCCAGGGTTCAAAGGAAGATTGGACAGTCTGTAAATCCTCCTAAGGAATGTTTCCAGGCAATTTCAATCCTATCTGCTGTTATCAATCTTCAGCATGCTTTAGGATTGTTGGAAAGCCAAGGAGTAGCTCCATTCAATGACTATGTAGGAAGACTCAGAAAGAAAACTACAAGAGCTGCAAAGAATATCTTGCTTGATCCAAACTTTTCAAAGGCAGTTTATCTTGCTAAAGAGGCAGAGGAATACGGCCTTGAGCATCCAAAGATGAAAAAGCTCATAGAACTTCTCAAGCTAGAGCTTGGTATGGATGGACAGACAAGATTGAAATCCATGAGAGAAGATGGTGAGGATAAGGATAGTCCTAAGATCATAGTGTTTACACAATTCAGAGACACTTTAGACATGATTCATGAAAGATGTGAGAAGGAAGGCATCAAAAGTGTTAGATTCTATGGTCAAGGAACCAGTGACGGAAAGAAAGGATTGACTCAAAAGGAACAGAAAAACATCATCAAATCCTTTAAGACAGGAAATTATGATGTCTTGATTTCTACAAGTGTTGCAGAAGAAGGTATTGATATCCCTGCAGTTGATTTGGTTATTTTATATGAGCCGGTTCCATCTGAAATCCGTATGATTCAAAGAAGAGGAAGAACAGGACGTAAATCCTCAGGTAGAATGAAAGTGCTCATCACCAAAAAGACAATAGATGAAGGATATTACTGGACCAGCGTTAGAAGAGAGTCCAGAATGAAGACACAGCTTGCAACACATGAAGCTATTGAAGAGCTAAAGCTTAATGCTGCTGAAAAGATTGAAGCTGAACGTACAGTAAAGGTCTTAGGCAAAAAGGAAAAGTCAATTATAGAGGAACCAGTCGATTCCGATCTGGATGATTTCTTGGAAGAGGAAGTCGGTGATGAGGATATTGAAGAAATCGATTTGGAAAATGAGAATGAAAGCAAGCTGAAAGAGATTAAAGAGAAGGAAGCTAAAGAGGAACAGTCTTTAGAAGATGCGATTTATGAAGAGCTTGCCAAAAACCCTCAAAATCAGGAATTGGTTGTTTATGTTGATACAAGGGAAGGAAACTCAAAGGTCATAAGGGCGTTGGATACCATTGGCGTTAAGGTTAAAGTCAATACAATGGCTGTTGCAGACTATCAGGTAAGTGAGGAAGTTGCAATAGAGAGAAAAACCGCCAAGGACTTTGTTGATTCAATTGTCGATAAGAGACTCTTCAAGCAGGCAAGAATGATGATGGAAGAGTTTAAGAAGCCAATCATGATTCTTGAAGGAAATGATTTCTATTCAGGATTCATTAATCCAAATGCAATCAGAGGTGCTATGACATCCATTGCACTTGACTATGGCATCAGCATCATTCCAACAAGAACCGAGGAAGACACTGCAGCAATGATCAAGAGAATTGCAATCAGAGAACAGAAAGGTGAAAAACGCAGCATTCAAATCAGAACTGAAAGGAAACCGCAAAACCTTTGGGAACAGCAATTGTTCATCATTGAATCATTGCCAAACATCGGGCCTGTTCATGCTAAAAGACTCTTGGAACACTTCGGTACAGTTAAGGCAGTATTGGAAGCCGATGAGAAAAAACTTCAGGAAGTTGAAGGAATCGGTAAGAAAACTGCCAAGAACATTAGGGAAGTTGTTGAAGGCAAGTATCTCTACTTCAAGAAAGATGACAATCAAAAGAAACTTAAATAAATCTTAGGTTTCTTTATTTTTTCTATTTCTTTAAATTTTTCTTATTTTAAACAATTTTATTCTATTTTTAAAAAATTATTATATATAATAAAAGCTAAAAATAAGTATTAGTTTAAAAATTACTTTTATTTAAAAAATTTAATATAATTTTTTTTCAATTGATTTTACAAAGTTCATTTAGATGGTGATTATTTGAAGATTTTAATGGATGAAAGAGGAAAAAAATACTTAATCAAGGAAGACAGAGAGTTCCAAACTGATTTAGGTATTATTAAAAAAGAGCAAATGGAAAGAGCTACTATCGGTGATACAATAATCACTCATTTAAATAAGGAGTTTAAAGTCATTAAGCCAACTGTAAATGATTTCATTGACTTAATGGACAGAAGATGTTCCATTCTTATCCAAAAGGATATTGGAACTGTTCTTGCCCGCACTGGACTTGGTTCAGGTGATAGAGTAATCGATGCAGGTACAGGTGCTGGAGCTATTGCATTGAACTTCGGAAATGTTGTTGGAGAAAAAGGTAAGGTATTCACTTATGAAATACGTGAAGACTTTGCTGAGGTCGCTAAAAAGAACATTGATGATTTTGGAATTAAGAACATTGAAGTTAAAAACCAAAACATCAAGGATGGAATCGATGAAGAGGAAATCGATTTGGTTTTCCTAGACCTTCCAAAGCCATTTGAGATTTTTGAGGATGTTAAGAAGGCATTAAGGCTTGGAGGATGGTTAGCGGTTTATGCTCCATATATCGATCAAGCCGAAACAGCTTATAGAATTGCAAAGAAATTAGGCTTTAGAGATCTTACAATTCTTGAAACCCTTGAGAGAGAAATGGAAATAAGACCTCAAGGAACCAGACCAAAAACAAGAATGGTTGGTCATAGCGGTTATTTGGTTTTTGCTAGAAAGCTTTAGCTAAACTTTTTAAAATTTTTTAATTTTTAGATTTATATTCTTATCAATTATAACAGATTATTTTTATAACAATTGTAATGTTTATGTGGTATCATGTTTGATGTAAATGAGTTAAAGAACAAGGTGTTGGATGGTTACAAAGTCACTAAAGAGGACGCAATGAATCTCATTGACGTTCCATTAGATGACTTGGCAAGTGCAGCAAATGAAATAAGAAGATCATTCTGTGGAAACAATTTTGATGCATGTATGCTAATCAATGTAAAAAGCGGCAGATGCAGTGAAAACTGCAAGTTCTGTGCTCAATCCAATCATTATGATACTGATATAGAAATATATCCGCTTTTGTCCAAAGAGGAATTGAAGGAAAGGTCATTGGCTATCTACAATTCTGGATTCAAGAGAATATCCTATGTCGCTTCAGGCAGAAAAGTGACTCAAAAGGATTTTGAAATAATGGCAGGCCTCATTGAAGAGCTGAAAGAGGAAAACAGTGATATTAAAATCTGCGTTTCATTAGGACTTTTGACAAAAGACCAGATATCCACATTAAATGATGCAGGTGTAGACAGAATTCATAACAATCTTGAAAGCTCAAGGAATTACTTCAAGGAAATATGCACAACTCATTCATATGATGAAAAGCTCGACACAATAGAAATGATTCACAATGAAAATGTCATGATTTGCAGTGGCGGAATTTTTGGAATGGGTGAAAACTTTGAAGATAGAATTGACTTGGCACTCCAATTGAGGGAGTTCGGCGTCAAATCAATTCCAATAAATGTCTTGAATCCAATCAAGGGAACTCCTGTTGAAAACAATGAAATACTGTCTAATGATGAAACCTGCAGGATAATTGCAATATTCAGATTCATCAACCCAGACTCCTACATTCGTATGGCTGGTGGAAGAGCGCTTTTAGGAGACAATGGAAGAAAAGCATTCCAGTCAGGTGCAAATGCTGGAATCTTAGGAAATATGCTAACCACTCAAGGTGTGGCATTGGACAATGACTTGAAACTTTTGGAAGAATTAGGTTTTGAAATTACTTACTCAATAGATGGATTGTGATGATTGTGTCTAATGGAATATTTGTAATTGGAACTGGAACAGATATTGGAAAAACATATGTCACTGGATTGTTGCTAAAGTATCTTCGTGACAATGGATATGATACTACTTACTTTAAGGCAGCTTTAAGTGGGGCTATAAGAGATGAAAATGGTTCTTTGGTTCCTGGAGATGCTGTAGAAGTATTGACAATGGCTGGTTTAGATGAAGATACAGATTTCCTGGTTCCATACATTTATGAAACTGCAGTTTCACCACATCTTGCAAGTCAGATTGAAGGAAATCCAGTTGACTTAGATGTAGTGAAAGATGCCTATGAAAAGGTATCCCAAAAATATGATTATATTGTTATGGAAGGAAGTGGGGGAATAGTTTGTCCTATACGTTACGAAGGAAAAGATCATATGGACAATATCATGTTGGAGGATATCATCAAACATCTTGGTCTTGATGTCATACTCATTGCAGATGCTGGACTTGGAACAATCAACTCAATTGTCACCACAGTTGAATACTTGAAAAACAGAAACATTCATGCTTGCGGTATCATCATGAATAACTACAAGGATGAACTTATGGAAAATGACAATATCAAAATGGTTGAAGATCTTTGTGATGTTCCAGTAATAGCAAAAGTTTATCAAAATGATACAAATTTACAACCGAATATAGATACAAAAGAACTAATTTCATATTTCAAATAATACTTTTTATTATATTGAATATATCTATTATTATTCTATAGTTTATCTTAATTTATTTTTTTTAGTTTTTA
>JAZNRM010000149.1:0-7230 GCA_045590695.1 Methanobrevibacter sp. | reverse complement strand
ATTTCAGAAAATTTAGGATAATTAAAACTGAACGAATTATCTTTTTGATTATCATTTATTTCATCTTCAATGATACTCATAATTTGCTCGTATTTGTTTCTTATTTCCTCTTCACGACTAATAACTCCTTTTACTAATAGTGAAATGTATTCAATAATCTTATTTTCATTTTGATTAGGAAATGGTATTTTTAAATCTAACCATAAGGTTTTAGCATGCTTTAATGTAGAGCCTTTTGGAGTTAATAAATATAATTGTTCTTTAAAGAAGTTCGATTTCATCATTGCAAAAATATAATATTTTAACTCTTCATCAAAAATTAACTTTACTAACCCTCCTGAAATAATATATTGATTTAAATCTTCATTGATGTAAACTACTTCGCCAACATTTGAATCTTTAACAATTAATATATCTCCTTTATTTAGTTCAAAAGTAACATCTCTATTCGCATAATCATCTACATAATTTTCAAAAGTTGATGGAAAAATAGGTTGCGCCTGAGTATAAGTGTAAATATTTGGGATATATGAATAGCTTTGAGCTGCTTTTGTTCTAATAAAATTAAATCCAGAATCAAAGGACAAATAATAATCAGAACCTACATCTTTGCCGATTGTATAATCAATTAATAACTCTTTAATTAATTTAATATTTTCATTCTTAATCGGAATAATGTCATAATTGGAAGGAGTGAGTTTTTTTTCTTTCTCAATTTGGCTAAATTTAATGGTTTTAGGAGTTACTGTATAAGCCATTACAAATCACCTATAAATTTTTGTTTTAAAGTTTCTTCCTGAGTAATTGCCCACTCTTTAAATTCCTTAACAATAGAGCTGAAGTCTTCTGCAAGAATTGCTTCACCATTTTCGTCTGTAACAACATCAAATGTTTCTTCATCTATTTTATATTTATTTTTGAAAGTTTTGATATTATTTGAAGTTTTTACTTCGTAACCCACATTTTTAATAGTTTTTGCAAATATTTCATAATCATTTTCTTTCAATCTTTGTAACTCCGTAGGATTAGGTTTATATCCAATTATTAAAACAGTATTAACATTAGTATCAGCAAAAACATTAGTAGGTAATTCAAATAATGCAACAATTCTAGCATTATCCATTAACCACTCTCTAGCAGCCACATCTCTATCAACGGAAGCTAAACTGTTTGATAAAACAATTCCAAATCTACCATCTTCTTTTAATAGTCTGACAGCATTTTCCAAAAATAAAATTCCTTCATCAATGCTTGTTCCACCATTCCAGAGTTCGTATAATTCGGCTATCTTTTTTTCATTTGTATTTTTTGGTTTAAAGGCTCTGCCTTTACCAAATGGGGGGTTTGTTAAAACTACATCAAATTTCATTAATTCAGTTTCATCTGCCCAATTATCCCAATTACCTTCCTTATGATAATCATGGTTCAATTCTACAATATTTCCATTAATATCAAATTTTTTATTTATTGATCCATAACCTGGAACATGTTCAATTTTTGCATTACCATCTCCATTAAGTAACATGTTTAATTGAGATAACATAACCATATGTTCGTCGTTATCTATACCATATAAATTTGAATCATTTAGTTTAGGTTCTGAATTAACATAACTGACTGAAAGAAAATCGCTGATTCCGGTACAAGGATCAATTAATCGGTCATTTCCTCTTGGGTTAACAATATTTACTAAAAAGTTGATTAATCCTAATGGGGTTAAAAATTGACCTTTCTGTTCTTTAGCGAATTCATTGGAAAATTTATAAAAGACTAATTGATATAAATCTGTTTTATATGATTTATTAAAAGAATAATTTTGAAAAGTCTCCACTACGGAGATAATTACTCTAACATGTTGTTCTTTTCGCCAATTAATCGCATTATTTCCTAAAATTTTTGTATAAGTTCCTTTTGCATTTTCAAAAATATTTTTCATTCTAGTGATAAAATTCTGTACTTTGGTGTCTTGTAAAGAGTCAAACTCTTTTTCTTCATCCAAAATATAGAATTGCAAAGGAGAATTATATTTCTCATCATAAATCTTTAATGCAAGAACTTCTATTAAAATATGATAACCTATATTAGAATTTAGGCTGACTTTATCCAAAGTAAAAATGACATTATACAAATCTTCATTGATTTTTTTTGATTTGATTCCTGAAATTGGTTCTAAATCCTCAACAGTCCTATTTGTAAAATCAATATCTTCAAATTGTTCATTGTTTATGATATCATTAAATGAAGGGATAGTTGTATATGAATCTGGTAAATGTAAGGATAACTTTTCTAATTCTGAATTTCCTTTACCATTTTTTGTATCATCATATCTTGAATAATTACTGTTTTCCTTTTGAAAAACCCATAACTTTTCATGATCATAATAAATACCAATGCCATAATCTTTCTCAGATTCTTTCATTGCAGGTTTTAATTGTTGATTATAATAAGTTTCAATTTTATTACCGTTTTCATTTTTAAACTCTATTGCTACAATAAGATGTTTTCTTAACCAATCTAAGTCCTCTTGAGTACTATTATTCCAGAAATTTTTATAATGAACGATCCAATCTTTATCATCAAAAATAGCACTATCCATCTTTAATGGTGTTGCATGTGGATTTCCTTTTGGGAAAAAAACTTCTGCACCAATATAATCTTTATTAAATAAACCAGCATGGATAATGGAATATATAAATTGCCATTTATAATATTCTTCATTATTAGAAGAATCGGAATTTTTAATAGAAATACCTGTTTTCATTTCACCATTAACTGGAACTATACTATCAATATGATTCTCATTTCCATATCTACTATTAAACTCATCTTTACATTCACGAAAGGATTTCATTATATCACAACAATAATATTAAAATATATATTATTATGTAATTTATAATAAAAATTTTTTTGCTATTAGTAAATGAAAAAAAGTTAAAAATAGGATTACTTCTTCAATCCTATTCTTTTCATCTCCTTTTGAATGGCTATGTACTCCTGCGAGAACTTGTTCTTCCTGTGTCCATTTGCAGAAGTTCCATAGTTTCCAAGACCATACTTTTTATATTCATCAACAATCAGCCTTTATGCTTTATCCCCATCATCCTTTTGCCTGATACCTGGCTTTCTGTTCCCTGCGGGCATTTAATCTGCAACTGTCGGAGCAGTACACCTTCCTGTTGTGAGTCTTGGTGAACGGCTTTCCGCAGTACTTGTAGTTTTTCTCATATGTTTCTCATTGTTAGAGCCATCTGTATGAAAACCGCTATTTTTTTACAAATCATTTCACAACTAATAACTACTTTATTTTATGTTTTAGGTTCTATTAAGCAACTAACCTGACCCCGCACGAGGGGTCGAGGTTCAGTTTCAAGTGTAAGAAATTTGCAAAAACAAATAAATATATAAAGACAAAATATTTATTATAATTAAGTTTTTTACTGTAAAAAAGGGTGTATAATGACTTCTGGAATTTATAGAATTAGGAATAACCGAACTGGAAAGGAATACATAGGTCAGTCAAAGAATATTGAGAAACGATTTAAACAACACCAAAATCAATTAAAAAAAAGAAAACACTCTAACAAAGGTTTGCAATCTGATTACAATAGAGGACACTCATTTTCTTATGAAATTATTCAAAGAACTAGTTCTTCAGATAGAGCTACACTTGATAGATTAGAAGAAAGTTATATAAAAAAAAGAGGTTCCAAAAGAAATGGTTATAATAGGACTTATGGTGGAAGAACTGACAAATATGCTTCAAAACAGTATAGGAAAAGATATTCCAAATCATCACTACAAATGCCTTTAAGAAGAACTGTCCTAAATCCGACTTATGCTAAGGACCATACAGAAAATATTAGATATTATGGTGATAACCTCGAAGTAAATCCTAAACTAAGGGAACATAACGAAAACTTAAAACAGGAAATAAATAAAAGAGTGAATACAGAAATTATCTATGTAAGAAAGGAGAGAAAAAATTGGTCTAAAAATACTCACCTTAAAAATCCTAGATATTATGGTGATAACCTCAAAGTAAATCCTAGACTAAGAGTAATTAATGAAAATGATAAATGGATCAAATGTCCAAAATGCGGTAAAATTAATCATCATTCTTGGTTACAAAAATATGGGGAGTGTTGTTCATGTTCCACTAGAATAATATTTAAGAGTGAATCTTTTTCTAGCAAAAAAATCAGTCATAAGGATATTGTTAATAATCATATAATGGAAAGGAATAATATTAAATCTGGATTTAGAACAAGTAAAAAACAAACATACCAACAAAGAATAAAAGAAAAATTAAAAAACACATCAAAACCTATTAAAAATTATACTCAAAAAGTAAATGAGAAAACAAATTTAAATAATAATGAAACAAATTGTTATTTATTAAACGACTCTGATAAAAAAACTGTAAATGACAGCACCAAAAATTTATTTTCTAAAGAAATTTGTCCAAATTGTAAAAAGGAAATAGATTCAACAGATAATTTTTGCATATACTGTGGAACAAGAATTAATAAAATGAATTTATGTCCAAACTGTCGAAAAGAGGTATATCCCTCTGGTAAATTTTGCCATCATTGTGGAACAAAGTTATGAACTTTTTTAATCTTAATTAATTTATAAATAACTATCGAAGAGGGGAGATTTTATGAAGATTGCTACTTGGAATGTGGAACGTCTAAAGCACCGAAAGAATCTTGATGAGATAACTGATATTTGTAACCGTACTCAAGCAGATATTCTTGTCTTGACAGAGAATGACATAAATATTCGGCCTAAATACGATCATTGTCGCCATACAGAGACTTTGGAGAACTTTGATGAACCAATACCTTCTCATCCAAAAGAAGAGCAACTATCAACCCATACTCCTTATTATAAATCAACAGAACGTAGAGTATCGATTTATACTAACTATGAGATTGTCCGTGAGCACCCTACATATGACAAATACACTGCGCTCTGCCTAGAACTGGAGACTGAAAAAGGTAATATCCTTGTGTATGGTACGATTATGGGAGTTCTCGGACACAAAAAACCTTCCTACATGAACGACGTCATCAAACAGACAAAGGACTTTATTAGTCTCACTAAGGAAGAACACAACCTTTGCATATGCGGAGATTATAACTGTAGCTTTTCCGATAACTACTTCTTCAAATCTGAAAGTAGAGACCTTATTTTAAAGACATTTACTAAATGTGATATTCAACTGGTAACAGCTGGAAGCTGGCATGGCATAGATCACATTGCAATATCTAAAGAATTTATAGGAGAAGGCAATGTACTTATTAGTGAATGGAACACTGAAAAACGTCTGTCTGACCACAAAGGAATATCAGTACAATTTGATTAACAAATTTTCACAATTAAAACATCCAAATCATCATATCTTTCTGGAAATGAAACATATTTCTTGACACCATCTTCTTCCACCTTTAAAAGAAGCAATTCTCCGCACTTAGGGATTAGTAGCATTCTTTTATCACCGTTCTCAAGCACTTCGCAGATGTCATTTTCCCACAGGACTGCATTTATATAATCACAATTCCAATCTTTAGGAACCTCGACAATGATTTCAATATCACTATTTTCACCAGCAACTGTTTCTAAAACGTAATCATTTTTTGAACATTCTATTTTTAAAGTATTCATGCCATCACCTTATAATCTTGAATCTTTCAACTTCCATATTTAAGGCTTTTGGATTTCAGGGGTGGCAATGACGAGATGATTATAATATTAATGTCATCTCGTAAAAAATTGCAGTTTCACTTATAAGGTTTTCAGCGCAGATTGCAGAAAACAAATTGGAGTCATCTTAATCAATTCTACACTTTATGAAAATGCAAATTATGGCAACAATAGCCACAATCATTGAATGAAAAATTGATTAGAACAAAAGGATAATGAAACTAACAAAAAAAATAGTGTGAAATATAGATAAAGTCAAATTTTATCAATGAAATAAAAAAAAGAAAAAGAATAGTTTTTAACTATTCTAAAATAACAGCTGGTTTAATTAAGTCACGTGGTTTGTCTCTCATTAAAATCATAGCTTCTTCGATGTCATCAAATTTGTCGAATTTGTGGGTGATTAATTTGGATGAGTCGAAACGGCCATATTCAATAAGATTAGCTAATTTTTCCATTCTTGCACGTCCACCAGGACATACTCCACCACGGATGGTTTTGTCAGCAAGTCCTTGACCCCATGAAAGTCCGTCGATAGGGATGGTTTCAATACCGTCATAGTGCAATACGTTACCTATAATACCACCGACTTTAAGTACGGATAAAGCTTCAGAGAGGGTGTCTTTTCCTCCTCCACCGATTACTACTTTGTCTACACCTTTTCCATCGGTTAAGTCCATGATTTGTTCAACAGTACTACCGTTGTGGTAATCTACAATATCATGTGCACCATATTCTTTTGCTACTTTAATAGCTGCTGGACGACTTCCTACAGCAATAAGGTGGGAAGCACCCATAATTTGTGCACCAGCGAGTGACATAAGTCCTACAGGACCGATACCGAAACAAGCTACTGTATCACCAGGTTTAATATCTGCAAGTTCTGCTGCATAGAAACCGGTAGTCATCATGTCTGAAATCATTACAGCTTGTTCTAAGCTTACATTTTCAGGTAAGTGAGCTAAGTTAGCGTCAGCTTGGTTTACATGGAATTGTTCTGCAAATACACCGTGCTTGAAGGTTACAAAACTCATACCTGTTCCCATACCGTAACAGTGTTGGGAGAATCCTTGTTCTGCTGGTACAGTTAACCAGTCAGGGGTGATAGCAGGTACAATTACACGGTCTCCAGGTTTGAAGTCTTTTACTTTGTCCCCTACTTTTACAACTTCAGCAGTAGCTTCGTGTCCTACTACACGGTTTGGTGCGTCACTCATGTATGCATGACCCCAAACGATGTGTACGTCTGAAGTACATGGTGCCATAGCGAGTGGTTTACAGATTGCGTCGTAAGGTCCACATTCATCAAGTTCAATGTCTACCCAGCCGAGTACGTCTTGTTCGATTCTTGCCAATCCTCTCATTTTTATATCTCCTAAATAATTATTTAAGATTTGATCATTTCTGGAATAAGCTGGAAAAAATCATCTCTAATAATTAGTTTGGTTAATTAATTATTTAAATCTTTATAAAATTTTTGAATAATTTTCAGTAAAATGATAATAAACCTGGTTAAATATT
>JAZNRM010000148.1:0-2190 GCA_045590695.1 Methanobrevibacter sp. | reverse complement strand
GCTTTTTATTTAATTGAAATTAATCTTGTAATTTAAATCAATAAGGATTTGATACAATGTTACTTGAAGTAAAAGATTTAGTTGTTGAAGTCGAAGGTAAACGTGTTTTAAATGGCGTAAACCTTGCTATAAGAGAAGGGGAAACCCATGTGCTTTTAGGTCCGAATGGTGCGGGAAAAAGTACATTATTCTTAACTATCTTGGGATTCCCAAAATATGAAGTTGTAGAAGGATCAATCATATTCAACGGAGAGGACATCACTGATTTAACCACTACTGAAAGAGTTCAAAAAGGTCTCGGAGTAAGTTTCCAAAACCCTCCAGCTATTCGTGGAGTTAGTGTAAGAGACTTATTGAAACTTGAATCCAAGCAAGACCCTGATGAAGAGTTAAATCCAAGAATGAAAGATCTTGCAGAAAAACTTAAATTCAGTGATGAATTCTTGGATAGAGATGTAAATAGAGGATTTTCAGGTGGAGAAGTAAAGAGATCTGAAATTCTCCAATTGCTTGCTCAGGAACCACTTTTCACCATGTTTGACGAACCGGATTCCGGTGTAGACATTGAAAATGTGGAATTGCTTGCAGGACAGTTAAACGTTTTGCTTGACAAAGATAAAAAGCCTGGCCAAAGAAAAAGGGCTGGCTTGCTCATCACTCACTTAGGTTATATCTTAAACTTTGTTAAAGCGGATAAGGCACATGTATTGATGCATGGTATGATTGCTTGTTCTGGAGACCCTGATGAAATTTTAGAAGACATTAGAAAAGAAGGATTTAATGGATGTGTTGGTTGTGCGGAATGTAACTCATGATGCTGAAAAGGCAAAGGATAAAAAAGCAGCTTTAGGTACTGATATTGTCATCGAAAACTTTACTAAGGAAGAGGTTAATGCTTTCGATGTGTTGGATGATATCAACGATGTTGACAAGAAAACCAAAAGGACTTTACTTAAAGTAGGTGTTGACACAGAATCAGAAGAAAGATCCGGTTCTTTCTTGCAAATGGATCAATCCAATGTTTTTTCACATTCAATCTCAGATTCCATTGAACTTATGAATACCCAAATGGCTTTGGAAAAATATTCATGGTTACAGGATTACATGTGGAATGCAGTAAAGCCTGATGCAGATAAATACACAGCTCAAACTGCACTTCGTGAAGCTGAAGAAGAGTTCTGCAGCGGTTACTTTATCAGATCCTTACCTGGTACCAAAGAGGTTTTCCCAGTACAGGCATGTATGTTCATTGCAGATCAGGATGTTATGCAAACTGCACACAATATCATAATCGCTGAAGAAAACTCAGAACTTCATTTGATTACTGGTTGTGCAACTGGCGAAGATGTATCTTCTGCACTTCACGTAGGAGTGTCTGAAATGTACCTTAAGCCAGGTGCAAAAATAACCTTTACCATGGTTCATAATTGGGCTGAACAGGTGGAAGTACGTCCTAGAACAGGCATTGTTCAGGAAAAGAATACAACTTACATAAATAATTACATTTTAACCAGTCCTGTAAGGTCTATTCAATCATATCCTACCACCCACTGTAATGGTGAAAATGCAAGGGCATTGTTCCAAAGTATTCAAAGCGGTGTAAAGGATTCCATTATTGATGTAGGTTCAAGAGCTCTTTTAAATGCACCTAATACAAGTGCAGAGATCATTTCCCGTGCAGTAGCTAATGATGAATCAAAAATCTTCTCAAGAGGTCATTTATCTGGAAACGTTCCTAATGTTAAAGGTCACTTGGAATGTCATGGATTGGTTTTAGATGACAATTCATCCATTTATGCAGTTCCAGAACTTGAGGCAAATGCTGCAAACCTTGAAATGTCTCACGAAGCGGCAGTTGGTCAAATCGATGAGGAAGAGATTTACTACTTGACTTCAAGAGGATTGACTGAAGAGGAAGCAGCTTCCATGATCGTTAGAGGTTTCTTAAGCATGGACATCACTGGATTGCCAGATGAATTGGCTGCTGAAACTCAAAGAATGATTGACATGAGTTTAGATGGAATGTAGTTCAAACTTTTAGAAAAAGTTTGAACAAAATTTTTTCAATAGTTGGGAGTAATTTACTCTTAACTTCTCTATTTTTATTTTCATAATTTTTTTAAAATTTTTTTCACATATTTTTGATTTTCATCAGATTTTTTTAAATTTTCAATTTTTCAAAAATTTCTT
>JAZNRM010000147.1:0-1580 GCA_045590695.1 Methanobrevibacter sp. | reverse complement strand
TGATATGCATTACCATTGATTATGTTTAAATTTTCTATAAGTACCTCCGCTGGTGTTGTAATATTAAAAATTAATTCCTGACCATTTCCATTAATTGTTTTGCATCAAAAATTAATGTGTCATTAATAATAATTCCATTTTTCAATTCAGAATCTGAACTTCCACTATGAATATAATCATTATCCAATACTTTTTCAGAATCATTTGCTTCATTTAATATTTTTAATGATGTTTATCCTCTTTGAGGATGGATTCATCATTATTGCTGCTAACTGCTTTTGCATCATCCTGTGCTAAAACAGTATATGTATCCTCATTTCATCACTACTTACTACAGTATCATTATTTGCTGCACTAACTGCACCTATCATTAATAGACATAGTAAGAACAATGTAATAACTAATTTCTTTTTTATTTTCATTTTCATCACCATTAATTATTTTTGACTTGTTGGATTTACTGCATCGTTAACATTTATAATTGTTAAAATTAATCGGTTTTATCATTTAACCATGATTTAAGTCTTGCATTTGCATTTTCACGTATGTTCATATAAAAGAATGAATAATCGCAGCCATGATAGCTTGCAGGTCCAAAAACCGGTTCAAACACTTCAAATCCTGGAAGTGCTGTAATAGAACATTGTGCGAATGCGGGATTCATCACCATGACTGAACCTCTTTCAAGGTCTATCATGGCATCTGCTTTGATGGGCAGTTCATCCATTCCACAATCCTCCAAATGGGGCACGAAAGTTCCAAGGTTTAATTCTGCATCTGCAGGTGTTTCATCAACACACCAATTTAGAGGATTTATTGCAACTGCACCTGGAGCAATCACCAGTGAGTTTTTACCCTTGTTTGCAGGTCCTTCAGTATTCCATGAAACAACAACACCCAAATCGTCAGCTGATTGGGCTGCTTTGATGTGGGGATTTTCTTTAAGGTATTCTTTGGTTAGTGAATCTCCAATGCAATATGCTGCAATCATATTTTCATAGTAATCAGGATGTTCTTTCATATATTCGGACAAAACCATGTAAATCAGTCTGGAGCCTTGTGAATGTCCTGCAAAGAAATATGGCTTTCCGTTATTCAGATTTTCAAAATAATAATCCAATGCAGCATATACATCTGTCCTTGGTTCACTCCATTCTGCATCATCCACCTCTTCAAAACTCATCATTGGAAGTTTTAGGGCATTAACTTGCCTCCAATATGGGGCATAAATATTTGTGAATGGTTCAAATGCGGTGGCCTGTTGGGCGTAATTACGTTTTGCACCTTCAATCATGGATATGTTGTCAATATCACATATGGTATCTGCTGCGAGATCATTGCAGCTTGAAGGGTATAAGTATATTAAATCTGCTTTTTTATCCGGATTTTCCGGCAGTTCAAGCCAGTTTTTACTTTCGCTGTAATCCGGTGCGGTTCCCTTAAATGCTTTTTTAAACATGATGTTTTCCCCCAAATTCATTAATGAATCATATATTGTATTTTATTTTAGTTAAAAAATAGTTTTGAGGAATAATTAATTCCTCATGATATTGTTTTTAGTTTAAAACGAATTTTCTTAT
>JAZNRM010000146.1:0-1708 GCA_045590695.1 Methanobrevibacter sp. | reverse complement strand
GTAAGTTTATTAATTTTTAAATATAAAAATAATTATTGATAAAAATATTTAAGAAATATTTTAAAAATATCTAAAAAATTTAAATTATAATACTTATTATTAGGCAGGGATAAACTTGTTTGATTCATTAAAGAAAAAATTTGCTGATGCAAGTGGTAAATTAAGAAATAAAGTCGAAGATGAGGCTAAAGAAGAGAATAATGTAGAATTAATCGAAGAGCCTAGCGAAGAAACTTTTGATGAAATTGAAGAATCTGAAGAGATTGAAGAATTTTCAGATGACGAAGATATTTCAGAAGAAGAATTGGATGAAATGCTAGATGCTGCTTTAGAGGAAGAGTCTGAAGAAGATTCAGATGCAGATAAAAAGGAAAAATCAGGATTCTTAGGTTTCTTAAAAAGAGATAAAAAAGAAGAGGCTGAAGAAGATTCAGATGCAGGTCTTGAAGAAGAGGAAGAAGATGAACCTGAAATCGAAGAAGCAGCAGAAGAGTCTGAAGAAGATTCTCAGCTTGAATCAGTTGAAGGTTCTGAAGAAGAGATTCCAGAAGATGAAGTGGAAGAAGAAAAAGAAGAGGAATCTAAAAAATCTAAACGTTCATTCTTCAGACGTAAGAAGAAAGAAGAATCTGATGAGTCTGAAGATGAAGATAAAAAGGAAAAATCAGGCGGATTCTTATCATTCATTAAGGAAAAGTCAATATCTGAAGATGATGTTGAAGATATCCTATTTGAACTTGAATTAGGTCTTTTGGAAGCGGATGTGGCAATGGATGTTTCAAGTGTTGTTGTCGAATCAGTTAAAAATGACTTGGTTGGTCAAAAGATAAAAAGAAGCAGTGATATTGAGGAATACACTTACAAAGCTCTTAAGAACGCAGTTTCTAAAATCATTGACATTGAAGGAAAATCAATGACTGAACTCCTTGAAGAGAAAGTTGCTCAAGGTGAACCTCTTGTTGTAATGCTTGTAGGTATCAACGGTACTGGAAAAACCACCACTATCGGGAAGCTTTCTAATTATTACATTAAAAAAGGTTACACTCCAGTTATTGCTGCATCAGATACATTTAGGGCAGGAGCTATTGAACAGGTTCAATACCATGCAGACAATTTAGGCGTTAAATTGATCAAGCATGAAAAGGGGTCTGACCCTGCAGCAGTAGCATTTGATGCAGTCCAGCATGCTAGAGCTAAAGGAAAAGAGCTTGTATTGATTGACACTGCTGGAAGAATGCAAACAAACACTAACCTTATGGATGAGATGAAAAAGATCCGTAGAGTTTCTAAACCTGATTTGGTCGTGTTTGTAGGTGATGCATTAACCGGTAATGATGCAACAGAACAGGCAAGGAAATTCAATGAAGCTATTGATATAGATGGTGTCATACTTACCAAGGCAGATGCCGATTCAAAAGGTGGTGCTGCACTTTCAATTGGTTACATCATTAAAAAACCAATTCTATTCTTGGGTATGGGACAATCTTATGATGACATTAAGGAATATGATGCTGACTGGATGTTAGAGCAAATATTCTCTTAAATTCCCATCATTTTTTATTTTTCATTTCTTTTTATCTTTCCATTTCTTTTATCTTTTTATTCCTTTTTATCTTTTTATTCCTTTTTTATATTATTTTACTAATTTTAATCAATTTTAAAGCTAAATTTAGTTAATTTTAAAGTTAAATTTATATATTAATTTTAT
>JAZNRM010000145.1:0-6614 GCA_045590695.1 Methanobrevibacter sp. | reverse complement strand
CTTAAACACATATCTTAATTATAATTTATTATTTACTATATAAGTAAAATAAAATTATTCAAGTCATTTTAACAAAAATAAAAAAATTATTAATCAATTTTACAAAATTATAAAATTATTACAAAATTATAAAAAATTAGGAGATTTTTGATGTATAAGAGAGAAATAGAATTGTCTGGTCATATCATCGATTCTTTAACTCTTCCTAAAACCATGGACATTATCATGGATAACGGAGGAGACTTTGATATACTGGAATTTGATATAGGAAAACGCAAATCTGATACTAGCCATGCTAAAATTATGGTTTCAGCTGAATCTCCCGATATTTTAAATTCTATTCTTGATGAACTTAACTTTATTGGGGTTTCAATATCTGAAATTGAAGAGGTAAATCTTGTCCCTTCTCCAAAAGATAAAGTGGCTCCTGAAGGTTTTTATTCAACAAGTCATCATGTTACTCATATTTATTACAAAGGCGAATGGATTCTTGTCGATGAAATCGAAATGGACTGTTTGATTGTCATTGATGAGGAAAATAAAACTGCAGCATGCAAGCCTATTGCAGACCTTAAGAAAGGCGATTTAATCGTTGTTGGAAGGGAAGGTGTAAAAATCACACCACCTCAAAGATCAAGAGGAAAACAAGGTGTATTCGAATTCATGAACAGTGAAGTTTCCTCTGAAAAGCCAATGATGAGCATTATCAATGATGTAGCAACCGAGATTAAGAATGTTAAGGCAAAAGGCGGAAAGATTGCACTTGTAGGAGGACCAGCTATTGTCCACACAGGTTCTGCTGGAATTGTTGCAAAGCTTGTTAAGGATGGAATCATTGACGTGATTTTTGCAGGAAATGCTTTAGCTACTCACGATATTGAATGTGATCAGTTCGGAACTTCCCTTGGTGTGAATGTAAAAACCGGTGAAGTAGTTGCACATGGTCATACACACCATATGAGAGCAATCAACAGAATCAATAAATCTGGTTCAATCAAGGCAGCTGTTGAAGATGGAACCTTGAAAAGTGGTATCATGTATGAATGTGTTAAAAACGATGTTCCATTTGTACTTGCCGGTTCCATTCGTGATGATGGCCCACTTCCTGATGTAATTACCGATACTGTCGAATCACAGAAATTAATGAGGCATTATGCCCAAGAAGTGGACATGGTCATTATGATTTCAACTATGTTGCATTCCATTGCAACTGGTAATCTATTGCCTTCAAGAGTTAAAAGTATTTGTGTAGACATTAACCCATCTACCGTTACTAAACTTGCAGATAGAGGCAGTGCACAAGTTGTTGGTATTGTAACTGATGTAGGTGCATTCTTGCCAGTTTTATACAATGCATTACAAGAATAAATTTATTTTATTCTTTTTTCTTTTTTTAATTTTTTAATTATCTTAAACATTTTATTTTTAATAGTTTATTATTTTTCTAACAATTTTAGAAATTTTATCAATTGGTGTCAATATGGATGAAAGAATTATAGATGTGGACGGAAATGAAATCATAATCTCTGTCGATGGTGTTGATGATATAGAAATTGCTGATATAAGCTTTGAAGATGCAGAAGAGCTTGAAGGTGACCTAATTATCACTGCAAGGTATCTCAATGTTGAATTTGGAGAAGTTTACCCTGCAGAAATTGTTATTGAAGATGGTCTCTTTAAAGAAGTCATTCCAATCATCACTGATGATGAGGACGACCTTGACTTGGATTATGATGGAATTTTGATCCCGGGATTTATTGATTCCCATATTCACATTGAAAGTTCAAAATTATCCCCTTCCAATTTTGCTAAAGCGGTATTGCCTTATGGAACCACTTCTGTAGTTGCAGATCCTCATGAAATTGCAAATGTCTTAGGTATCGATGGCATAAACTGGATGGTGGAAGATGGAAATAAAGTGCCTTTTGATTTTTATTTTGCAGTTCCATCCTGCGTTCCAGCTACAAGTTTTGAAAGCTCTGGAGCAGCACTTACAAGTTCTGATATTGAAGAATTGCTTAAACGTGATGAAATGGTTGCTCTTGGGGAAATGGGGGATGTTCCTGGAGTTCTAGCAGAAGATGAAGAAGCTTTAAGGAAAATAGAAGCGGCTCATAAACTTGGAAAACCAATTAACGGTCACTCACCATTATTATCTGGAGAGGATTTGGAAAAATACATATCCTATGGCATAACAACTGACCATGAATGTACAAGCTTTAGAGAAGCTATTGAAAAGGCAAACTTAGGTATGGAAATCATGATTCGTGAAGGGTCATCTGCAAAGGACATGGAGGCTCTTTTAAATTATGATGATAGGTTGAATTACCTAATTGAAGAGGAAATGGCAGGTAGACTTGTAGTGGAAACCATTGATGATGCTATGGCTGTTTCCCCATTTGGGCTTCTAGTATGTGATGACATTAATGCTGAAGACTTGTCTAAAGGGCATTTGGACAATGTGATTAAAAAAGCAATTTCACTCAAAATCAATCCTAAGGAAGCCATTAAAATGGCTACATTTAATCCTGCAGAGCATTATGGCTTGAATTGTGGCGCAATTGAGACAGGCAGAATCGCAAACTTCTCATTGGTTGATGACTTAAGAAACTTGAATGTCAGCAAAGTTTGGGTTCATGGAGAGCTTGTGTTTGATGATGGTGAAGTGCTGTTTGAAACAGAAGCGATTGAACCTAAGGATAGCATTGTTTTGGATGAAGTAAAAGCTGAAGATTTCGATGCTAAAATGGAAATGGCTTGGACCAATTCATTGATGGATGAGACAACTAATGTCTTTGCAATCAAGGCTTTTGACAATAGTTTAATCACAGAAAAATCTGAAGAAACATTGATTGTTAGAGATGGTGTCATCCAACCGGATTTAAAAAAGGATGTTGTTAAGATTGCTCTTGTAAACAGGTATGGTGGAAACAATATTACAAATGGTTTCATTAAAGGTTTCAATCTTAAGAAAGGGGCTTTTGGAGCGTCAGTATCACATGATTGTCACAATATTTTGGTTATAGGAACAAATAGTGAGGATATGGCTAAAGTGGTTAATATCATTAGTGAGCGCCAAGGAGGACTTGTTGCTTATTCATCTGAAGAGGATGTCTGTGAAGTTTTAGAGCTTCCAATAGCAGGATTGATGTCCAATAAGGATATTGATTATGTTGCAGATAAAAATAGAAAGCTAAGTGCAGCAGTAAATAAATTGGGATGTAATTTAACATCTCCATTTACAACATTGTCCTTTATGGCATTGATTACTATTCCTCATTTTAAAATAAGTGATCAAGGATTGTTTGATTCAGATAAGCTTAAATTCATTGATTTAATACATAATTTTTAAATTGATTATTTTAATCAATTTATTTCATTAATTTATTTTTTTTTAAATTTCAAATCCTTGATTTATCAAATCTTCCTTTAATATTTGAATGGATTCCTTTTCCTCTTCATTTCCCACTCTTTTAATGACTCTTTCAGATTCCAAAAATCTTTCAAGGAAGTATTTTTGTGTATCCTCATCAACGATGTTTATTCTAGAATAATTTACCAATGCTTCAATTAATGCATGAATAGCCCTATTTATTGGTTTTACGCATTTATTCTTGATATTAAGTTCAACAACTTCTGATTTTATATAATTGACATCGCTTGATTTGATGTCATCTTCTCTTAAAGTTGTTTTTAAGCTTTTCACTTCACATATAAAATAAGCATCAGCATCAGTTAAATATGCCAACTCATCAGTGTTGGTTTTATTAGGGATTCTGGTTAGATATTCATCAGGGATTGTATTTGTAGTTGAGAGAGTAAACATTAATGGATCAGTTGTGATATTTACAACAAACTCTTCCTTGTCTTTAATGTTTTTAATGGTGTTTCCACCTTCAAAAATCCTTAAGAAAACCTCATTATCATTCAATACTCTTAGTCCGAAAGGTGCTGCATTTGAGTTTCCATCCTTATCTATTGTAGTGATGATAACTTCGTATTGCTGGTCTTCATACATGCCTATTTTTGTTAAATCGATTTCCATTTTTTACCTCTATTCTAACTATTAAACCCTAATTTTAAATATTAAAGTCTGTTTATATTTATTTTATAATTTCTTATATAAACTTTTTATAGTATAAATAATAAATTTATATATTAATATATTAACTTTCAATAATTAATTTACACATATTTTAAGTAAATTATCAAGTAATTTATCAAGTAAATTTTAAAAATTATTTTTCAACTAAATAGAGGGATTAAATGAAATATCAGATGTATTATGAAATGATGGAACAGCCAGAAGCTTTAAGAAGGACTTTTGCTTCTGAATTGGATAATATGGCTAATATTTCTAAATTAGCCGAATCTGTTGATACTATCTATTTAATTGGTTGTGGAAGTTCCATTTCCACTTGTTATTCTATAAGAGATGCATTGGCATCTGTCTCTGATTTAAGAATTGAAGTTTTCACAGGTTATGAATTTGTTTATAACAAAAAATTAACTGAAGGTGAAAATTCATTATTTATAGCCACTTCCCAGTCTGGTGAGACTGCAGATACTTTAGCTGCTTTAAGAAGGGCTAATGAATATAATATTGAAACTGTTTCCATTTCAAATGAACCGGAAAGTTCCATGATTAAGGAAGCTAAATATCCTGTAATTACATTGGGATATACAGAAACAGCTATTCTTGGAACTAAAACTTATATCACACAATTAGCATGTCTTTATCAAATATTATTCGCTGCTTCAGGATATGAAAAAGCTGATGAGATCTTGAATCAATTGGCAGCTATTCCTGATTTGATTGAAGAGCTATTGGAAAGCACTGAAGAGGAGAATAAGAAACTTGCTGAAGAGCTTAAGGATGAAGATGGTTTCTATTGTTTAGGAAGTGGAGTTAACTTTGGTCTTGCATATAAATTAGCTATGACCATGTTGATGGAAGGCGCTATCAAGCATGCTTGTCCACTTTACTCTGCAGAATTTAGGCATGGTCTAATCGAAAGGGCAGAAAAAGATGTGCCTTTGATCTTCTTGGATGCTGATTTGGAAAGTGATGAATTAACTAAAATAGCTATTAATTTCTCTAAAAACAAATTGGAAGCTAAGACAATTATTTATAATTTAAAAGATTATGCTGACATCAATCCATTGCTTGCACCATTTGTCCTTGTAATACCTTTAGAATGGTTTGTTTACTATTTAGCACATTTCAATGGTGAAGATCCAGGTAGTACAAGGCATATTGGTAAAGTAAGATATGGATAATCCTTTGATTATTCATTTTTTTATTAATAATCTTCATTAATATTTATTAATATCATTTTTTAATGATTATTTTCATTATTCTTTTTTTATTTTTTTATTCTTCAAGTTTTTTAAATTACATTTTATTTATTTTTTAAGGTGGTCTTATGGATTTTTATATAGTTAATGGCGGTCCAAGAAAGAAATACAATACTGTACAATTATTGGAAAAGGCAAGTGAAGGGATTTTTGATGAATTAGAAAACAATCAGATTGAGGATATAAATATTCATCAGATTCGTCTTTATGATTTGGACTTTAAAGGATGCAAATCTTGCTTTCACTGCAAAAGAATTGGTGGCAAATACTATGCTCAGTGCCCTATAAAGGATGATTTGAGAGAATTGCTTCCTGAAATCAAGAATTCTGACGGCATTGTATTTGGAAGTCCAATTTACTTCGGTGAAATAACAGGTGAACTTAGGTCATTTATGGAAAGGTTTCTGTTTTCTGCATTGGTTTATGGAGGAGAGTCCAATGCACCTAAAAGAATGCCTATTGGGATGATTTATTCCATGAATGTTACAGAAGAAGTGTTCAATCAGATTTATGGGAACAAATTTGACATTCTGGAAAATTCCATATCTAATCTTTACTCAAAGCCATATTCCCTGAAAGTTTTTGACACTTTCCAATTTTCTGATTATTCTAAGTATGAAAATTATGCATTTGATCCTGAATTGAAAGCTAAAAGAAAAGAGGAACATTTCCCAATAGACTTGAAAGATGCTTATGATTTGGGTGTAAAAATAGCTCAAGATAGTTTGAAATAAATTAGTGAGTAAAAATAGTGGAAATATAAAAAATTAGTAAAAATATAAAAAATTAGTAGAAATATGAAAAAAATAGAAAAATATAAAAAAATAGTAAAAAAATAAAATAAAATTAATTGAATAATGTTAAAAATAAGTCAATTCACTTATTCTTTGTCGATAGCTAATGCAATATCATCTGCTTTTACAGTTTGTCTTTTTGCAATTTTAGCGTATTCAATTGCTTTTTTAGCTACTGCTGCTGCGTCAGCTTCTAAGTATTCTACTAATGCAACTACAGCTGCATCACTTACTCTTTCAGCACCAGCTTCTTTAATAATCCTATTTACAGGAGCTTTAGGAATTGCCATAATTTTCACCTCCGTTATAATAGTATAGTAATATTATATCATTACTTAGTATTAAACCTTTTCCTTTTTTCACTCATATTTTCTCAAATTCTCATATCTATATTGTCAATACTTATTTTTCAAATATACTTGAATTTTTAATTTATTTTATAAAAACAGTTATTAATTTATA
>JAZNRM010000144.1:0-1763 GCA_045590695.1 Methanobrevibacter sp. | reverse complement strand
ATTAAAGAAATCATTATTAATATCCTGCGGAAGAATTCGATTTATGTAAAGACCATCTACATTGAAATTATAAAGATTCATATACATATAATTCCGTTTCGTTTCCTCCACAACCATTTTTTCAGGAGTCGTTACAATCCTTATGCTTGTGACATCCCGATTCTTTAACAGTTCCTGTAGTTCTACTAATTTCAGATACATTTTTTCCATATCAGTCATAGCGCTTTTATTTGGCATCTCAACCTTAAATACCGACTTTGAAATTGGCGACAACATTCTCATAGCTACCTTACCAATCGGAAAAAGTTTTTCCATATACCATGAAAGCAATTCCGGGAATTTTAATAACGCAAGCGTTTCACCCGTAGGTGCACAATCCACTATAATTCTCTCGTATCTTTCACTATTATAAATATCAGCAATTTTTAGTAATGAAAATAATTCTTCCATCCCCGGCATCATTCCCATATCCTGCAAACTATAATCATCGACATCTGACAGTAGATTACCCAAATAGCTCATGATAGAAGAGAAATCATTTTCCATGACATATTCAGGATCTATTTCATAAATATCCAAATTAGGTAACACATTTTCTGCTTCTTTTCCTAATTTTCGTTCAAAAATATCTCCCAGATTATGTGCCATATCTGTGCTGACAAGTAATGTCTTTTTTCCTTCCTCTGCACTCTTAATTGCATGTGCTGCTGCGACACTGCTTTTTCCCACTCCACCTTTTCCTGTAAAAATATAGATTCTATTCATTTTGTTCTCCTTTCAAAGCTTCTTTCCTCGAATAGTTCGCCGTTCGAAGTATTTATTTTTTTATAAGGCAGCATTTTGCTGCCCTATGTTGCTATTCAATTATAATTTTACGTACCTTTTTCGGCGTATCTTCTTTCCTTTTCTCCTGTCTTAATATTTCCTTCACCTTCGTTGTCATTTTATAAAAAAGAGTCATTTCTTCTTTTGTAAAGGAACTCATAACTTTCATACCGTAATACATCAATTCATTGACTAAACTCTGAAACTGTGTCATTCCTTTTTCACTAAGCCCAATAAGTACTACTCTTTTGTCCTCTTTAGAACGAGTTCTGACTATCAACTCATTCTTCTCCATTCGATTAATTATTCCTGTTGCTGTGTTCAAAGGCACATGAATATATTCAGCAATTTCTGTCATATTCACCTCACCCCTTTGATAAAGTAACCAAAATATCAGAACTTCATTTTTTGAGCAATCAAGAAATATGTTTTCCCATATATCAGAGGACAATAATTCCTTCACTTCCTCAATATAATCTGCAATAGCCCGAAATGTTTCTTGCGATATTTCCTGATTACTTAAATTCATGACAGCTCCTGCTCCTTATTTCCAAATACTTCGTGCTTCGAATTATTTTAATTCTACTCCCGAAGTATTTATTTGTCAATACCTAAAAAATTACTATATTACTTTCTTAGCAAGCACTGCCTATGTCATGACACAGACAAAATTTGTCCGGGCAAATCTGACGATTATTCTGACCAAATTTTAGACAAGGGAAGTATCCCTAACCCTCTTATTATTTCCTTACAAACAAAATCACCCTGACATTTCTCTGCATGTTTTGCAAAGATTATCAGGGTGATTACTCTAAAATTCTTTATTCTTTATTCTATTCCCACTCTTCTTTGTAAAGTTACTTCGTGGTGTAATGTGTTGATTTTGGTGGTAAAAATCCGGGAGTTTTGTCCAGATTGTACCTATTGCGTGAGGTTTA
>JAZNRM010000143.1:0-3774 GCA_045590695.1 Methanobrevibacter sp. | reverse complement strand
TGTAAGACTTTCACAATAATAAAAAGCATAATTTCCAATATAGGAGACGCTATTAGGTATTTCAATGTTTGTTAAACTATAACAGTAAGAAAAAACAGAAGTTCCAATAGAGGTAACGCTGTTAGGTATTTCAATGTTTGTTAAACTATAACAGTAAGAAAAAGCAGAAATTCCGATAGAAGTAACGCTGTTAGGTATTTCAATGTTTGTTAAACTATAACATTTAGAAAAAGCATAAAATCCGATAGAAGTGACGCTGTTAGGGATTTCTATGCTTGTCAAACCATTGCAATTATAAAAAGCCCTATTTCCGATAGAAGTGACGCTGTTAGGGATTTCTATGCTTGTCAAACGAAAGCAATTAGAAAAAGCAGAATTTCCGATAGAAGTAACGCTATTAGGTATTTCTATGCTGGTTAAATTAGTACATCCAGAAAAAGCATAATTTCCAATAGAGGAGACGCTGTTAGGGATAATGGAGCTCATACATCCGCTTATTAATGTGTTTGTTTCTGTCTCTATTATGGCATTGCAGTTTTCTCTGCTGTCGTATACACTGTTGCCTTCTTCAACCGACATTGTTTCCAAAGCACTACATCCATGAAAAGCAGAATTTCCAATAGAGGTAACGCTGTTAGGTATTTCAATGTTTGTTAAACTATAACAGGAAGAAAAAGCAGAATTTCCGATAGAAGTAACGCTGTTAGGTATTTCAATGTTTGTTAAACTATGACAGGAAGAAAAAGCCTCATATCCAATAGAAGTAACGCTATTAGGTATTTTAATGCTTGTTAAATTAGAACAATTAGAAAAAGCACCATTTCCAACTTTTGTCACACTACATTCCATATCACCAATTTCTACCGATGATGGAATTGTAATGGCAGTTTCTGTTGTTGGTTGCGTGCTGCATATAACTTCACATTCTGCAGGTTCAATATTTATAATAGTAAATTGAAGAGAGTATCCTTCATAATCGATGATGGAGTTATTGCCTATTTCTGATATTGCAACTATATTATAATTATTCCAAGGCTCTGTAGCCTTATAAGCCTCGACAGAAGAAGCAGGAACATAAATTATCATATCTGAAGGACAATCGTTAAAAGCAGAACTTTCTGTTTCAGGAACATTTTCAGCATGACAAATTATGCTTGTCAGACTTGAACAGAAACGAAAAACATAATCTCCAATAGAAGTGACGGAATTAGGAATCTCTATGCTTGTTAGACTTGAACAACCACTAAAAGCCCAACTTCCAATAGAAGTGACGGAATTAGGAATCTCTATGCTTGTAAGACTTGAACAATAATAAAAAGCAGAATTTCCAATAGAAGTAACGGAATTAGGGATTACAGTGTTTTGACAGCCTGCTATCAATTTATTGCTTGATGTTTCAATTATAGCATTGCAGTTCTCTCTGCTGTCATAAACGGTATTACCTTCTGCAACTACTATGCTTGTAAGACTTGAACATTCAGAAAAAGCAGCCCCTCTGATAGAATTGACTGTATTAGGAATCTCTATACTTGTAAGACTTGAACAATCAGAAAAAGCCTCATATCCAATAGTGTCAAGTTTTGAACCTTCTTCAAACACTATATTTTCCAGTCCAGAAGCTTTAAATGTATCTCTTCCTATATATTTAACGCTCTTAGGAATAGTTATGCTTTTTAATTCTTTACAATTATAGAAACACCCCCAAATATTACCATCTTCAAAACGCTCTAATTTCGAGTTCTCTTCAAATACAATGCTCTCCAGATTTAAACATTCATAGAAAGCTTGGCCACCAATAGAAATCACATTGTCAGGTATTATTATTGTTGTGATGTTGTTCTTTCCGACAAATGCTTGGTCTTCGATTGAAGTCACATCGGAAGGGATTACGGTATTGGCACATCCGTATAATAATTTATTCGTTGATGTTTCTATGATAGCATTGCAGTTGTTTCTGCTGTCATAAACAGTATTGCCCGCTTCAACAACTATACTTTCTAAGTCTGAACAAAAATTAAAGACATGTTCATCTATGAAAGTGACAGAATTAGGGATTTCAATGCTTGCTATAGCAGTGGAAGAAAAAGCATGCACTCCAATAGAAGTTAATTGAGAGTTATCTCCAAATGTTATGTTTATCAGGCTTGAACAACAAGAAAAAGCAGCATGTCCAATAGAAGTAACGGAATTAGGGATTTCTACGCTTGTCAGGCTTGAACAATCTTCAAAAGCACCACCTTTCTCAGTATAATTAGGCCGACCTTTGATAGAAGTTACGCTGAATTCTATTCCTTCTATCTCAATAGAAGATGGAATTGTTATTGCGGTTGGTTCTCCTAAATAACCAGATACTTCACATTCTGCAGATTCAATGCTGGTAACGGTATAATTTAACGAATAACCATCGTAATCAATTTTAACAATTTTAGCCTCTATATTATACTCGTTCCAAGGACTTGCATCCTCATATAATGCAACAGAATTTACCGGAACATAAATTGTCATATCGTAAGGACAACCATCAAAAGCATAATTGCCAGTTTCAGGAACATTTTTAGCGTGACATGTTATTTTTGTAAGATTTGAACATCCAAAAAAAGCACTTTCTCCGATATAAGTAACGGAATTAGGAATCTCTATGCTTGTAAGACTTTCACAATAATAAAAAGCATCATATCCAACAGAAGTGACGGAATTAGGAATTACAGTATTTTGACAGCCTACTATCAATGTATTGCTTGAGGTTTCAATTATTGCATTGCAGTTCTCCCTGCTGTCATAAACGGTATTGCCTTCTGCAACTACTATGCTTGTAAGACTTGAACATTCAGCAAAAGCCCTCCCTATAGAAGTGACGGAATTAGGGATTTCTACGCTTGTCAGGCTTGAACAACCAGAAAAAGCATCACCTTCAATAGAAGTGACGGAATTAGGTATCTCTATGCTTGTAAGACTTGAACAACCTCTAAAAGCATCATTTCCAATAGAAGTGACGGAATTAGGAATCTCTATGCTTGTAAGACTTGAACAATCATAAAAAGCATAATCTCCAATAGAAGTGACGGAATTAGGGATTACAGTATTTTGACAGCCTGCTATCAATGTATTGCTTGATGTTTCAATTATAGCATTACAGCTATCTCTGCTGTCATAAACGGTATTGCCTTCTGCAACTACTATGCTTGTAAGACCTGAACAACCTTGAAAAGCATAATCTCCAATAGAAGTAACGGAATTAGGAATCTCTATGCTTGTAAGACTTGAACAAACTTGAAAAGCACCCTCTCCAATAGAAGTAACGGAATTAGGAATCTCTATGCTTGCAAGACTTGAACAAGACCCAAAAGCACGACTACCAATAGAAGTAACGGAATTAGGAATCTCTATGCTTGTAAGACCATCACAGTCATAAAAAGCTTCATCTCCAATAGAAGTAATGTTGTATTTTGTTCCTTCAAATTCAACTATTGAAGGAATAGTTACATCAACTGGAGTTCCAGAATACCCAGAAACACAACATTTTCCGTTGTAGACTACGCTAAATTCTAATGAGTAACCATCATAATCAATTGTGATACTCTGTGCATTCAATCCTAATCCAAAGATTGCAAATGCGATAAAAAGTAAAAGTTTTTTCATGATATTTTTTGTTTTAAGTTAATGATGTCAAATGGAGTGATGGAGTGATGGAGTGATGAAGTAATGGAGTAATGGAGTGATGGAGTAAAGTTGGGAAAGGATGTGAAGGGTTCAAGAGCCAACAGCCTTTGTTCA
>JAZNRM010000142.1:0-16040 GCA_045590695.1 Methanobrevibacter sp. | reverse complement strand
TAAAAATTATAAGAGAAATCCAAATAAAATTTAATTAAATTTAAATAATAAATGAGAATATATTAAAGATTAAGTCATAATTTTAGAGGGTGATAAAATGGATCTTGGTCCTGAAGAATTTTTAATTTATGAAACTTATTTTGAAAATGATGAAGATAATGTAAACAGGAATGAAGGATGCTGCAGCACTTTAATAGTTCTTGCCGTGCTTTTTATAATCGTTAATGTATTGATTGTATAGAACTCTTAGATAAGGAATAAAAAAGGTTAAAAAATGAGTGTATTTGATTATATCTGCCATAGAAGACCTGAAAGAAGCTTCTTTTATAAAGGAAAGCAATTTCCTGTTTGTGCAAGATGCACAGGGTTTTACATTAGCGGAATAGCTAGCATAATCCTTATAAATCTCTTCCCTGTTCCATATAGCTTAACAACACTACTTTTAGGAATCATTCTTTTAATCCCATGTGCAATAGATGGATTCACACAGCTATTTGAAATGAGAGAAAGCAATAACACTCTCAGATTTATTACAGGAATCCTTGGAGGAGTGGGATTAATCTTAGTCTATGAAATCATGATAGAATTTTTTGTATTCAATTTCTTATAAAAAAGGTCTAAAATAGATAAAATTAGATAATATAATAGAAAATAAAAAAATAAATATAGAAAAAATAGAAAATAAAAAGTTAATAAAAAAAGAAAAAAAGGAGAAATTTAAAAATCTAAAGAGATTTTAAAAATATTAACGTCTTGCACGACCTACTTTACGTGCAATAACAAGTTCTCCAACTGAAATAAGACCTGCAAAGAACTTTTCAAGTCCACCAGTTGCCCAAATTGCTTCACCAAATGTAGCATTTTCAATATTCTTCTCATACTCTTCAGCAGTGATTTTTACACCAGTTGTTCTTGTACTGATTTTAGCGGAAGCTTCCATCAATTCATCCCAACTGACTCCTCTAAGCTCTTTTTCCATAGCTTTGTAAATCTTATTAACTTTAATGTCATATAATGAAGACATTGAATCCACAATATCTACAGATCTGGTTACACCAATTACCTGATTCTCATCATTGATAATAGGAATACTGATTAATTTATTGTTAGAAGCTGCAATAACAACATTTCTTGCAGGTTCATTTTCACCAATGGTCATGATTTCCTCAACAGGACTCATAACATCTGCAATGCTTGTTTTGCCTTCACGTAATCCTTTAGTTATGTTGAATGAAGTAATCCAACCTTCCAATTTCATGTTTTCATCTAAAACAGGAGCGGTAAATCTTCTGTACTCTTCCATTTTTAGAGAAACATCTTCAATAGAATCATTTTTTGATACAAAAACAAATTCCTTATCCATCATCTCTTTAGCTTTCATTTTAAACACTTCTCCATAAGATTTTAAAAAATCTGTAAAAATAATCTATTTAATTCAATTAACTTATTTTATCAATTTTTTAATTTATTTAATAAATTTTTTATTTAATTTTTAATCATCTAAAACTAAATTTAAAGCACCAACAGGGCATCTAGAACTGCATTCCTTACATCTTATGCACTTATCATTATTGAGGAAGATTTCCCCATCAACAACTTTTATTGCTGCAACAGGACAGTTGTCCTCACATAATTCACAAGCTACACAGATATCCTGATTGACATCAATGTGACTGTAAATCACTACTGGACCTAAATCCCTTTTAAGGCTAATTGCACCTTGAATACATAAGTTTGCACAGGATCCACAACCGCAACAACGGTCTTTGTCAATATAGGAATACACATATCCATCTTCAGAGTCAATAGCTCCATCAATTGGACATGTCTCCCCATGCTCTTCAATGAATTCTTTAGTTCTAAGTGATATTGCATTGGTTGGACAGTATTTTAAGCAAGATCCACATCCAATGCATTCTTTACGATTTATGGAAATGTCTTCCATTTTAAGATTTCTATGAGGAACCTTAATCTCCTTTAATGTATATTCTACAGAATCATCTTCCTTAATGACTGATTCAGCATCCCATACATAAATGCATGAAACAGGACAGGTTTGAGCGCAAATCTCACATTGCACACAATCTTCGCCTATTTTAGCTCTTTTAAGCCAGGTGGAAGAACTGATTACATTAATTGGACATTCTTCAACGCAAAGATTGCATCTGACACAACGAGGTGAGATGGTAATGAGCTTATCCTGATCATTGAAATCATGAATGTCTACATTAAAGTCTTCAATATCTTCATCTAAATCTACAGATTTAAGAGTGATTTCCCTCTCTAAGGTTTCAATCTGCTTTTTTAGTTTAATTTCCATATTTTTATCCCCATAGATAAATTTTATACAATCTACTCTATAAGCAAATTTTTTTAATCTTAAATTTCACTAGTATAAAAACATTATTATGATTATATATCTTTTAAATAATTTAAATAATTTATTATCAAATAATTTTTATTTAACAAAAATTTTTCATAATGACTGTGTAAACTCTTCCAATTCCTCTAAACTAGGCAATCCAGAAATGCCAATAGCTTGAACGGATTTTGAAGCAACCCAATTAGCTATTGTACATGATTTAGCCAAATCATATCCTTTAAGATAGGAATACAAGAAACCGGCATTAAATGAATCTCCTGCAGCAGTTGTATCAACCGCATCACATTCGAATGCAGGTATTTTAACCTCTTCATCCTTCTTGTTAATAGCATAAGCTCCATCAGATCCTCTTTTTACAACAACAGTGCCAATGCCATCATTTCTAACATTCACTGCCAAGTCTCTAAAACTTAATGAATCATCATCAGATAAATTTAATTTTTCCTTATAATAATCTTCAAACAATATCTTCAATTCCCCTTCGTTAATAAGAAGAATATCGGTTCTTTCAAGGATTTCTTTAAGTTCTTCAACTCCTTTCTTAACATAAAGCATTCCAGGATCAAAACTTAAGACAATATTATCAGAAAGTATGTTCAACAATTCCTTTTGAGCATTGAATGAATCTCCAACAAATGAAGTGTAATGAAGTATCTTGCATGCATTGACATTCAATGGATTGATCTCATCAATTGTTATCTCATCATTTACACCAGGGTCAACATAAAGTGCCCTGTCTCCTGCATCTGAAACGAAACCCAATACCTTTCCGGAATTGCCGCTTTCTGCATAGATGAGATTGGTTAAGTAAACATCATTAATCATCAGATTGTATTCCAATAAGTCTCCTTCCTCATCATCTGCAATCTTTCCTATATATGATGTTGAGCATCCAAGCTTTGAAAGACCGATGATTGTATTGGCTGCTGAACCTCCCGGAGATTCCTCTTCACCTTTAATGAAGCTTTCCCCGTCGATTTCTGCAATATGTCCAACCTTATAGAGCTTATCTACATTCAATGCACCAAAGCCTATAACATCCACATTGATTGCATCATAAACTATCTCATCAACACCTAAATCTTCAGCAGTCACATTTTTTGAGGAGTTTAATTCATTATCCATTCTATTCACTCACAATATCTTAATTTAGAATTTCACATTTTAGAATTTCCCTATTTCAGAATATCCAATAAGTTGGTCTTATGTTCACCTAATTGGCCTTCAAAGTTCCCAGCTGAAATCCTTTCAACACCAGGGATGTCAATAATTGCATCAATAGCTTTCTTAATAGCCAAATTCATAGCTTCCTGACTGGTTGCATTTATTACTATTTCAGGAATGTAATTGACCCCTTCAGGAACTTTTGACTCATCACCAAGTCTTTCCTTTAATGAAGGGCAATAAGGATGATTTGTACTTGGACCAATCTCTGGGAAATTGGTTTCAGGCTTACTTGCTGCAGAGCATATTCCAAAAGGAGTGCAAACTCCTTCCACTTCCATTATAGTGTCAATGATAATTCTTCCTGCTTTTAAAACAGCTTCTTTAGTGGAACACATATACCAGAAGTTACCTCCCATGATTCCTTCTGCATAAGCAAGTTCAGATTCAATCTGGAAATCAGGAACTGCAATAGGGACATTGATCATCTTTCTTCCAAACTCTTCAATTTCCCATTCATAGCCATCACCACAATGGCCTACGCTTTCCATCATTCCAATAGCGCCAACAGGATTTTCAGTTATGCTGAATACCCTTGTAAATGGCTTTACAAGAATGTCTTGACGAATTCTGTAGGATAATTCCTTTTCAAATTTTTTCAAGTCATCAGTTAACCAGAACTGGACAATAGCTCCAGGTCTTCCATCAGGAGTCTTATCAGCGTCTACAAAAGCTTCCACACCTGCTTCAACTCTGCCAATGACCGCACTTGGTGTAGCTGTAGCATCGTAAGCTGCTTCCTTTACAGTCAATTCGTCTTCTGCTGTAATCAATGCTCTGATATACATTCCATCAAATGATTCAAAGAATGTATCTTCTACCTTATCATAATTTGCCATAAATGTCATCTCATTACTAATATGCTTGATAAAATATTTTTAAATAATTAATATTAACCTAATCCACCAATATCTTTTCCACGGATGCTGTTTCTCATCTCTTTGCTTAACTTAAGCAGATAATCCCTATTATCATCTGTAATTATCTCAATGATTGGGGCTTCCTTATTGTAGAATACTTTTTCAAACTCTTCAATAAGTGAATAATCCACTTCAAAGTCTTCAAATGCAGCATTTGGACCTTTTTGTGAATACTCTCTAATAAAGTCCAAAACATATTCCTTATCAAATCGGGAGTGAAGATCAATCAAAATGGAACTTACAATAGTGTGGTTAGATATCACTGCAATCTCTGCAACATTCAAGGGATACTCATTTCCATTGAAGCTTACTGACAAACCGCCATTGTCCCTTGCATATTGCAATGGCTCAACATCAGTTATGCTGTCACCCATGTAGATTATTGAACCTTGACTCAAATCCAATTTCTCAACAATATCCTCAACTGCAATTTGCTTACCTTTGCCACCAACAGTTTTCACACTTTCAATATACTTGTTGATTTCAAGCTTTGGAAACTCATTGAAGAAAATGTCATACAAAACATTGAAATCATCTTCACTTTCATCACCATGTTCAAGTATGATTTTTCTAAACTCTTCAACTTTCTTAAGTTCCTCAATAAATTTTGGTGATTTGACACCGACAATTGTTTGAGAATTGTTTGCTTTAGATGAAACATTATCTGATTTTTTATCAAATTGATTAAAATTAGTAGCCCCATCTACATCAAGTTGTGTGTGATAAGTATTTTGGAATGGAAAATCAATATAATTGCATAGTGCTTCAATATATTGGCCATAACTAGTACTAACTATGAAAGAATCAATAAGTTCATTTGCGAATCTGAGAGTATCATCAGAACCATCAACAAGATAGATGTTTTCCCTTGAAAACTTGATCATTTTTTCATTTGTAAGTCCAGCTAATTTATAAAATGGAACAATAAGTTTAAGTGTGTCGCCAGCATGATAATTTTCAAGCTTGACATCATCAACAAGATAGTCATCAAAGCGACTGATGATCTTGAATAATTTTCCACCATCTTCAATAAACTCATCTGCCAATTCATAAGCATTGTCATTTAATGTCAATGGACCTTCACAATCTGTGATAAAAACCTTTTTTACCATAATCTAATCTTCCTAAACTTCAAGTCTTAATTTCAATTTCAATAAGTGTAATCTGATAAAAATAAAAAAAGAAAAAATTTAAAAAATTCAAAAATAATTATAAGAACTGCCAAATAGTTGAGACCCTTGCTGCATTCACTGGACAGATTCCCTCACAATTCCTACAGGAAATACAATCATCATGATTTACAACGACCTTTCCATCTTCAATGCTTAATGCATCAACCGGACAGTTTTTAACACACACTTCACATAATTGACAAGCATGATGATTAATCTCTACAGTACCGTTTCTTCTTCCTCTAAGGTCTCTTTTAATGAAGAAAATCTCATGATTCCTGTTTGTAAAGAACTCTTCCTTAAGCTTGATAGCTTCAAAATTACAGCTTTCAGCACATAATCCACAGTATACACATGAATTGTCTGTATCAATCACAATTGGATTAGGACCATCCAAGCTAATTGATTCAGTCGGACAGACATCTCTGCATAATCCACAGCTGATACAATTCTCTTCCACAACTTCAATTCCAAGTGCAGGTGGGAAGAACTCTACAAGGTCCAATACCTTTACAACATCCAAGTCCTTTTTAATCTGTGCATTCAAACGCTCATTAAGGAATTCTGTTACATTCACTACAATTGACCTACAGTTGGTACAAGTGAATATTTCAACATCTGAAAATTCCATTCCTCTAGGAACATCCCTAATGTCCATTGAGTTTTCATAATCGAAATCCTCAAAGTGATAATCTGCTGAGATGTCCTCAAGCAATTTTACCAGAACATTGTCAATATTGGTTACTCCTTTTGAAATGTTATGAACATCCCTATCAATGATTTCAGATGCAATTTCCAATGTCTTGATCTTATTGAATGATTCAAATGCCTCTTCCCTTTCAACATAATCTATTGCATAGGTAGGGCAGGAATGCATACATTCCTCACATCTTGCACAGTAAGCAGGGTCAATGAACGGCAACTTATTGGTTTTGCCTACATTGATTGCACCTTTGGAAGGGCAAATCCTTGTACAAGTCATACACCCGATACATTCATCCTGGTCAATGCAGAGAGTTTTACCTTCCTTTACGGTTTTAGGAAGCAATTCTCCATACTTGATTGCATCAGTAGGGCAGTGCCTAAAGCAATATCCGCAACGGATGCACTTATCCTCATCTATTTCACTATGGACTTCCTCTCCACCGGAAGACCTTAAATGGATAGCTCCAGACTTACATGCATTCACACATGCACCGCAAGCTCTACAGAGCTTTTTGTTAATGTTTGGAACATTTTCACGAATAGGATCTGCTAAAGTCTTCTTAATGTGTATAGCATCATAAGGACAAGCATTGGTACACAAGACACAACCGAAGCAATGTTCATCCAATTTAATTAACTTGGTATTTTCATCTTGATAGAGAGCATCAATAGGACAGACATTCAAGCATGGCTTATCCATACAATTGATACATTTCTCATTATCAATCTCATACTCTATATGAACATCCCTTAATGGTCTTGGAATAGGGTCTACAGTAACCATATTAAGCCCTCCTTTCTGCTAATTGAGAAGCCTTTACAGAAATGTGAATAACTTCCTCATCATTATCATTTGTATCTAAGTTAAATTTAGCCAAGAAATATTTTATGACACCAAATGGACAGGTCTGATAACATATACTGCATCTTAAGCATTTTTCCTTATCCCTTACAATGGTATCGTTATCATTATCGAAGCTGATTGCTCCAGTTGGACAGTCTGGAATGCACATTTGACATTTCTTACAGTTGTCCCCGTCCCAAGTGATAATTCTAATCTTCAATCTATTGATGGCATCTTCCAAGACTTCATGAACAACCTCTTCATCATTTAAGATTGTTAATGACTCGTCTAAAATAGGCTTGAGTTTCAATTCATCTAAAAATAGCCTGTCAGTGCCTAAATTAATCAAGTCATCCTGCTTGGATTCTATGTATTCCTCTAAGGTGCTTACTGCCAAATTGATGATTTTCTTTTGCTCTTCGAGATTGTTTACAAAGACTCCTCTCATTGCTCCCTTTACAGGACAGGTCTCTAAACATTTTCCGCAGGAAATACATTTGGATTGGTTGACAACAACCCTATCATCAATCTCTTCAATAGCTCCAACTTCACAGGCATCCATACACTTATGACATCTGATACATAAGTAGTCGTCTACAATGTATTTTCTCTTTGATGGGATGATATTGAACTCTTCACGAATGAAATGGTTTTCACCACATTCCAATGTCTTTGGAGTTGAAGGGCAGACTTCAGCACAGAAACCGCATCTGATACAAGCCGCCTTATTGATTACTGGATAGATCAAACCAATGGATTCCTCACTGTCTGAATCCCTAACCAATTTGATTGCATTTGGTGATGGGCAAGAAGCGGTACAACTTCCACAACCAATACAATTTTCCTTAATCACTTCAGGAAAATCCCTGAATCTATCTGGCTTGTGTGCAATGTCTTCCTTGGATTTTGCATCGAAAAATCCATCAATCCAGGTTTTTCTAGCAAACTCATAAATATACCAAATAAGTGAGGACATTTCATTTCACCTCAAAGAAGTCTTTTACAGTGGATTTGCCAGTATCAACGTCAGTTATAGCCACTCTTTCAGTACATGCAATGCAAGGATCTGAAGATGCATAAGTAGATACCGCATCAGCAACTGTTGCTACATCCTTAAGCATATATTTTGCACAGGAGTCAATATTCATAATACTTGGAGTCCTGATTGAAATGCGCTTAATCAAATCGCCATTGGTTTCAGCCATATATCTTACTTCTCCACGAGGAGCTTCATTTCTCCATTCCCCATATCCTGATGGAATTTCCACAGGAACTCTTATGTCTCCTTCAGGCATGTTTTCAATTGCCTGTTTCACTAAATCAATAGATTGCTCAACTTCATAAAGCCTATTTAAGGTACGGGCATAGTTGTCTCCCTCTTTTCTCCAAATAGGCTTGAAGTCAAAATAATCACGATAAGTATAATGCTCTTCTCTTAAGTCATGCTTAAGACCGGAAGCTCTTCCAATAGGCCCTACAGCATGTCCTTTAATAGCTTCCTCTTTAGTCATCACTCCAACGCCTTTTGCCCTTAATGCAACTATTGGAGCCTCTTCAAATAATGCTATATGCCTATCAAAGCCATCTTCAATCTTCTTCAAGTTTTCAAGGATTGCATTGAAATGACGCTCATCAGCATCCATTCTGACTCCACCAACAACATTCCAACCTAAATTGACCCTATTTCCAGTTAAGAGTTCAAGGGAATCCATTGCATATTCCCTTAAAGCCAAAACATGCATGAACAATGTCTCATGGTCAAGAGTCTTGAAGAATGTTGAATTTGCAAACAAGTGGAATTGGATTCTGTCCAATTCATTTGTAATGACTCTTAAGTATTGAGCTCTAAGTGGAGCTTGCACTCCAGATATTGATTCTAAAGTTTCAGCAAAGGTTTGTGTATGTTCGTATGAACAGATACCACAGATTCTTTCAGATAAGTAAATGCACTTTTGCCAGGTCTTTCCTTCCATAATCTTTTCAATACCTCTATGAACATAACCATAATCGATCTCAGCTTTAATAACCTTTTCACCTTCAGTCTTAAGCTTAAGCCTTAAAGGTTCCTTTAAACCTGGATGAATTGGTCCAATTGGTAATATCATAATATCTGACTCCTTTACTTATCTAAATCTAAATTCTAAATACTAATAAACATTAATCTTCCCTAGCGTCTTGAGCTCTTCCCTTAGCTGCAAGAGCGCCAGGAGCAACAGTTAAAACTGCCTCTAATATTTCACTTGGCCTTGGAGGACAACCTGGAATAGCTGCATCCACTGGAATGAAGTCTGAAACAGGAGCAAGAACTCTTCCTCCCTCTTGTGCAAATACGTCTCCAGATTGCGGACAGTTTCCAACAGCCACGACAATCTTAGGTTCAGGAGTTTTTGCATAAATCCTTCTTAAATTGTCTCTCCATTGTTCTGTAACTGCACCAGTCACTAAAAGAACATCAGCTTCACGAGGATTATTGTGAACGTAAATTCCATACTGTTCAAGGTCATATCTTGGTGAAAGAAGCGCTACAAGCTCTACATCACAGCCATTGCATCCTCCACAGTTTACAATACAAACATGAATTGAACTTTTTCTCACAATATCTTTAAGTTTTTTAAGCATTTCAATTACCTTAAATCTCGTTCTTTGATAATAATTTTATAAACATTATTTTTCAATTGTATTAATAATTATTTTAATTATTATTCTCTCAATAATTCAACTATTTGAGCTCTACCTTCTTCTATGGCATCCTCATACTTTTTACCATGCTTTACTACATCCTTGGTTAATTGGTGGCAGATTCTATCTGCATCTTCCTCAGATATTAATTTAGCAACATCACTTAACCAATAGAGTCTTAAGTCAAGATGCATTTGCCTTTTTATCTTTTCTCTATTTGCTATTTCAAAGGTAGCATGCATATTTTCCAAATCACTCATATCAAAGCGATTCATAAGAATATCTTCAAATTCCTCTTTAGAAATTCCAAATTCTTCAGCCAATGGATTTATAAGGTCTTTTTCCCATTTGAAACTATGAAGAACCCTTAATTTCATCATTTCATACTTTTCTTCACTATTCATACAAATCACGTGAGCAACTTTAGTTCATATTAAAATAACACTCCGGATGTTGAAATCCAGACTACTGCTGCAATAAGAATACCTATTGCAGTTTCCTTACGACCATAACCGGGTCTTCTTCCTAATGCAAGCCCTATGAAGAAGAATGCAATAGTAAGCAATATTTCAGAGCTAATATATGGATTTAATCCATGGTTAAATAATAAAAACCATCCAATAATAGATAAAACCAAGGTTAAAACATCTATTTCAGATATTATATAAGGTTCCATATGCTTTTTATAGCTTAATAAAAGACCGGCGATGGATCCTATAATGAAAACCAAAATATAAATCATAATATATAATTCTTCCATAATCTCACCCAGTTTACCTAAATTGGCTTATATAAACAAATAAATGTGATACAAATTATCAAAAATGTAATGATGAAAGCAATTTTTTCTAGATTTTCAGCTAAATGAGCATATTTTTCCTTATTTTGCACCAATATGAATGGAACAAAAATAAGTCCTATTATAGCTAAAGGAAGCGCTAAAATACTTTGATAGAAAGCGGCAAGTCCTGCCACTACAAAAATGCCTAAAGCTACCAATGAAGTTAATATTCTCATTCCTTTTTCATCATTCATTTTTAAGCCTTCTTTATTCGTTTTTACTTAATTAAAAGTAATTAAGTCTTTTTAATTTTTTTAATTTATTTTTTATAAATTTAATTTTTTTAATAATTTTAAATAATAATCATGATAATTGAACCAATGGTACAGATAACTGCAATGGATATTTGAGCCATTACGGAATGGTTTGGATTTAACATAGGAGTTGTAGCATTGATAAATCCTGTAATTATACAGATTACAATCATTCCAATCAAGTATCCAACAACGGAAATCGGTCCAAAGAATATTGTTAAGAATAACCATAACAAAATATACCATGCGATTGATTCTGAAAACATTATGTATCCTCTAAGCATACCAAAGTGTTCAGTTTCAAATCCAGATATGATTTCCTTTCCTTTTGTGATTGCAAAAGGAGAATATGGAGATTTTGTAACAATCAATGTGAAGAACATAATTGCTGCAAGAGGCAATTGCAATACCAAAGGACCGTTAACAGCTTGATATGCTATAATTCCACTGATATCCATGGTTCCAGTCAATAGGAAGATGATTGCAATTACTGCAAAGAGCGGCAATTCACCAGCTGCTGAAAAAACAGCCCTTACACAGCTTAACTTACCATATGGGGAACCTGATGATGATCCTGCATTATGCTCTACAATCTTGTGGATTGCATAAACACCGAATATGATCATTAAGGAACCTTGAGCCACTGGCCCTACAATAACTGCAGTAACCCAAACAGCTGCTAAAATAACTGTAATGCCTACATAAAACGGCATTGCAGCAGTCTTTGGAAATGAAGTTTCCTTAAAGAAAAATTTCAATGAATGCAATAAGTACTGTATAATAGGAGGTCCTGGCCTCAATTGGACTCTTGCCATGACCTTTCTGTGGAAACCTAATAAAAGACTACCAGCAAGGAAAGCGATTATTACATTGATTAAAATTTGAGCCATTAAATTCATGATATCTGCAAAGAGATTCTTCTAGTAACCTGTGAAAGGCTCTTCTCTTCTTTCCTCCTCTTCCTCTTTTATTGGTTTGGACATTGTAAGAAGTCCAAATGAAAGTACTAAAAATGGTATACAAACAATAGCTATTGCATATACTATCCAATCCGCTGGATTGAATATTAAAGCGTAAAGGATAGCTAATACTGACGCAATCAAGATAATATAACTAGCTATTTTCATTTTATTCATTTTATCGACCTTCTATTTTAATATAAATTAATAAATATGATTTTTGATTAGTATTTTAAATTATAATATGGTTAATAAGATTTCAACGAATCTTACAATAATAAACAATGAACTTAAGTGGATAATCAATATGAATGGAGATCCAGGAGTTCTGAACATTTCTGCCTTACTTGCAAAGAATGGAGCAATACCACTTTCACCACAAACCCCTATTAACATTACAAGTGCACCGAATATCATCATTGGACTTGCAGGAATTGTTGCAAGTTCAATTAAGCTTAAGGTACCGGTAGCTGCTAAAATCATAGCTGCTCCACCAAAGAGTGGCAAACCGCACATCATTGCAATCAAACCGTATTGGTAAGCTGAATTCAAGACCTCTACCTGCTTTACAGCAGAAACAATACCAATGTTAACAATACCGATTAAAGCCATGAATAGGGTAAAGTTAAACAAGTCTCCAGTAATCATAGCTCCTGCTGTTGCTATACCACAGATAATAGCCAAGAATCTTCTATGCTTGAATTCCTTTTTGCCAACTGCAACCTTGTTTTCATCAAGAGCACCAAACATTGCTTCCACTTGAGTTTCAGTTCGGCTCATGGCTATCAATGCTGTAAATACAAGTATAGTTACAAACAAGAATATGTGGAGAGGGTTTAAATAAAGAACAATATCCCCTAAAGGAATTGTACCCATCAAGTCTCCGCCTAAACTCTCTATAAGCATTTAAAGTCTCCTTTTTTTATTTAAGTTCATTTATTTGAATTTTTTTGAATAATAAACTGATAAATATAATATTTTAAATTTAAATTATTTTTTGTAAAAATCATTTTCTTCCGTATTCCTCTCTCATTAGAATTCCAATCAATCCAATCTTGGAAGCCACTTTCAAGAGCAATCCAAGTGCTGCAAGGAATAAACTGAGTAACCAGTATTGCGGCATCAAGAAGAATAATAGGAAACCAATGATCCATAAGCACCAAGAGATACCGGATATTGCTCCTACACCATCAAGAACAACAATAGGCAATCCTCTTGCCTTTCTGCTTAATACATAAATCACAATACCTCCACCAGCTACTGCACCACCAGTAAAACCTGATAGGAATACACCATATCCTATGAGTAGCAATGCAATGAAATTAGGAGCAGTAGTCATAATCTCCATATCTATATTCAAAGGCATCGGTGAAAATGAGGTATCAACATCTTTCTTTCTCATTTCTCGAGATATCAAAATCTCGGATATTGCCATGATCTCTGCCAATTCAACTACCAAACCAGGAAGAATCAATGCTTCAGACAAGTCAGTTCCCACTGCAGCTACGACAATAAGCATAGCGAGACCAACAATATCAGTTAAAATAAGGACTTGAATATCCCTTTTCTCCATTGCAATACCGATCAAGCCAATGAAAGCTACAATCAAACCACCGTATAAAGCTGTGGAATACATTGATTGGTAGAAAGCAGGAACAAATTGAGGAACTATACTAGCAACCATCTAATCACCTGAACTCCTTTTTTGCTTGTTTAGCACGAGCTTTTCTATTGCTTTCCTCAACTTCACTAGCTATTCTGTCAGAACTTGCAATAGCTCTTTTTACATCTTCCTTGATATCTCCTTTACCTTTTTCTTCCTTTCTATCCATAGTGAAGTTAATTGCAAGCCATGATGCAATAATGAATGCCATCATAAGGATGGAAGATTCGAGGATTGTATCGAAACCTCTTGTATAGTAAAGGATTTCATCTATAACTCCACCAGGAGACGCACAGATACTTGTTCCAAAGTATGGGGAAATTCCTTTCAGCACTTCCGCTATTGGAGTCATATATGAATTGATCCAACCTAAATTCTCAGAATTTTCAGGATATTGGGCTTCTGTAATACCAGGACTTTCTAAAATCTCTCCGCCTCTGTCATATGGAGCAATTGCAAGACCTGCATCCATTTGACTTTGAGGAGCTGGACGAGTGTAGAGCTGATCGCTTTCCAATCCTATAGGAATCAGGAATCCCGCAATCAAGAGCAAACCTAAAATTAGAGCGAACAATCTAGGAATATTCTTAGGATTTGCCAACTTATTCCATAATTTAGCTATTCTAGGCATTTTTAGATTCCTCCCAGCATTAATTTGAATAAATTAATAAGCATTATACATCAGCCCCTATCTCTTCTAAACGAGCAATAGCTCTAAATAGGATTAAAGTTACTATGATTGTAGTTGCAATCAATGTCAAAAGAGCTAATGTAGAATTGTAAGTAAGTAAAATCAATGAAACTCCTACAGATGCCACTTCAGTATTGATGGTTCTTATTATTGGGTCTTTCACTCCAGGACCCCATACTGCAGCAATGCTTCCAAAAATGGCCAATGCTAAACCTACATAAACCCAAAGAGCAAGATTAAACATTATTTACCACCTTCAGAGTTTCTTTCTTTGTTTTCAGTAGTGTAATTCACTTTATCAAAAGTGGAATAATCTTCTAAATGTGACTTGCGCACTTCATTTATCTTAATCAAAGCAAGCAAGAATACAATAATAGACAATGGGTCAAGAACAGCAGTTAAGAAAGCTACATCCAAGTATTTGAAGCTAACAATAGCTAAGAATAAGCCTGCTTCCAAAATAGAAACCATTATTACCTTATCCAATGGTTTTTTAAGTAGGACAACTCCAATGGCACCTATTATCATCAAAGCAATTGATATTGTTGTCAAATCTATAAATTCCAACATTTAAATCCCATTTCTATTATTCATAAAAATAATAATCATTAGTTTTCCTTATGCTCTTCCATATCCTTATCAAAGGTTATTTCATCTTCCAAATCCTTTAAGCTGTAAGCAATTGCATTTGCTCCAATTGTAGAAGAGATAAAGAAAGTTGCAGCTAATACAAGACCAAATGGAGTTTGAATATACAATGCAATCAATGCAGAAACACAGAATCCTATTACATTTATGTAAAGTAATTTTTCTGCTCTATCCTTGGTTATTACTGCTCTTAAAGCCATTAAAATTGTAATAACTCCAATAATTTCAATAAACATAATTTAACCTTGTATTTTTCATTTAATTTTCATTTAATTTGATTTAATTTTTTAAATCATTTTTTAATGATTCAAATCATCTTAATTATTCATATTTAGTATATCTGCCAAAGGATTTTGCTATTTTTCCAATTAATCTTGAACTTGTAGGATGGTGAATTCCTTGAATAGTGAATATTGCAATTACCATACCACAAATGAACATCTCTGGTGTGATTCCAACAAATGAGAAGATGAATATTAATAGTGTCATGGTCAATGCACCAGTAGTTCCAGCATATCCTGGATCTGCACATAACCTATTTCCAATGTATATAAGCAATGCAGCAATTAAACCTCCTTGAATTCCAAGAATGTAAACTCCAATTGAAGCCATCAATGTTCCTGCAGATGCATCTGGAGAACATAGGATGTTTCCTTGGAAGAATCCTCCTGCTAAATCCCCTTTCCTATTTTTAATGGAATATCCTACAGTTTCTGCCCCTTTAACACCTGGAGCTTCAGGAAGACCGAGGAATGTATCCACTATTACAAAATTAAGCCAAGAGATAATAGTTGCTAAAATCAAGCCAATTATTAGATCCATTATTTGCTACCTCCTTGAGGTTTTGGGAAAACATAATCGAATAGGTACTTGACAAAAATAGCTGAAAATAATCCTACTACAATTGCAATTAACAATCCATTATAAATCCAAAACACATTTAATGAATAAAAAATAGCTAGAATTCCTATAGCGAACACAGGAGTTGGAAATAGTGCACTTTTAGTCCAGGAAAACCTGATTGGCTTTTCTGGAAGAAGTGGCAATTTCAAAGCTA
>JAZNRM010000141.1:0-3184 GCA_045590695.1 Methanobrevibacter sp. | reverse complement strand
CATGGCTACGATCCGACTTAGGTGATTATATGGTAAAATATGTATGTATGCACTGTGAATACACATGGGACTCTGAAACAGGAGATGAAACTTACAAAGTACCAGCAGGACCTATCGAAGACTTCCCAGATGACTGGGTATGCCCTCAATGTGCTGCAGGTATTGAAGGAATTATCACTGAAGATGAATAAGTTTTCGTGTAATTCTTCAAGCTTTAAAGTTTGATCAAAACTTTTTTTTATTTTTTTAACTATTTTTTCTTATTCTTGTTTTCTCATTATAGCTACTTTTATTAAAAATTTAATTTATAAAAATTTAATTCGTAATTATTGAAACTAATTATTTTTTCATAAAAAAAATTTAGAGAATAATTAAATATTCTCTTTAATTATCTTAATGCAAGTGTCTTTGATCTGTTCCGCCTTTTCTTCGGTTTTAGCTTCTAAAGTTATTCTGACATAATCTTCAGTACCGGAAGGTCTGACTAGAACCCAGCTTCCATCATTGAAGCTTAATCTGATTCCATCAATTGTATTGATGTCCTTTATGTCATCAAATGCATCCTTCAAGAGATCTTCCATGTTTTCCATGACTTTGAATTTCTCTTCCTTGGAACAGATTACCTTTTCTCTCATATGAGGGTATTGATGGAATTTTTCAAGAAGTTCAGATAATTTTCCTTCTTTGGAAACAATTTCTGCCATTCTAAGACCAGACAATATTCCATCTGGGCACATGCAGAAGTCTGGATGCAACCAAGTACCTGATGGTTCTCCACCAAAGCTCGCATCCTCTTCAATCATTACTTCAGCAACGTTCACGTCACCTACTTTGGTTCTTAGAACTTTTCCTCCAACTTCCTCCATTGCTTCATCCATGCATAATCCTGCATCGACAGTGGTTACAACAGTTCCTCCGAATTTCTTTGAAACAAGTGCCAAAAGCTTATCGAACTCAGAAACTCTTCCCTTTTCATCAACGGTAATCATTCTGTCTGCATCACCGTCATGTGCAATCCCGAGGTCTGATTCGGTTGCTACAACAGCTTTCATTAGGCTTGAAAGGTTTGCTTCATTCGGTTCAGGGTTTCTTCCTGGGAAGAATCCATCAACTTGTGAATTCAAGGTAATCACTTCGCACCCTGCTTTCCTGAATATGATAGGTGAAAGTTCAGATCCTGCACCGCATGCACAGTCAATAACCACTTTAAGTCCAGGCTTAATGTCTACAATTTCCAATAGATCATCAATGTAACGTTTTTTGATTTCATCATTATGGCTTATGATTCCAATTTTGTCCCATTCAACTTTGCCGAAGTTTTCAGTGTAATAGATTTCCTCTATTTTTTCTTCTTGTTCTGGGGTGTAAGCCATTCCATTCTTATTCCAAAGCTTGATTCCGTTGTATTGTGATGGGTTGTGGGATGCTGTAAGCATTATTCCTGCATCTGCATCAAGCTTCAATGTAGCATAACCTACAAGAGGGGTTGGCACCATGCCTATTTTAACAACATCAACCCCATGTTCGATGAGTCCTGCAGTGATAGCCTGTTCCAACATTCTGTTGGTGGTTCTAGTGTCATAACCAATAACAACTTTTCCAGTATTATTCAAGTATTTTGCTAAGGATTTCCCTATTTTCAATGCCAGTTCTGAATTGATTTCCGAACCGATTTTTCCTCTGATTCCAGAAGTTCCGAATAGTTTTTTATTTGTCATGATTCACTCTCCCATTGGAATATTTAAGCTCCGAACTTATGTGCATAACCCATTAGGTCAGTAAGGATATTCATCACATCTGCCCCTCTGATTCTGCACATTCCACCTTTTGCCACTGCAAATTCATTGTATTCACAAACGTCATCCACTCTGACTTCAGGGCCATTGATTAAGATAGGAACTGGGTCTCCAGAGTGGTTTTTAACAGATACTGGGGTTGAGTGGTCTGCAGTTAAGAATATGTAGCAATCTTCTAATTTAAGGAGTTCGCTCATTACAACTTCGTCAACCTTTTCAATGAATCTCAATTTCTCCTCTGCATTGCCGTCGTGACCTGCTTCATCTGCACCATCAATATTGATTAGGAAGAAGTCATGCTCACTGTTGTTCACTTGGTCTATGATAGTGTTTCTGATGTTTTCAAGGTTTGTATCAGTTCCACCAGTTACATCTTCCATTTCAATGATGTCCATTCCTGCAAAGCGACCAATACCCATAATGAGCCCGGTTTCTGCAATGCATGCAGAGTTTACTTCGTATTTGTCGTTTATTGATTCAACTTCAGGCACTTCACCAGCACCACGAGGAATAATTATATTAGCAGGTGCTTCACCTTCTTCTATTCTTTTAAGATTTACTGGATGGTCTTTAGTCATTTCATAAGATTTAGCTACTAACTTGTTTAATATGTCTGCAGTTTTTTCTGCTTCTGGACTTCCATCAAGAGCTTTAACCACTTTAGGCTTATTTCCTTCGACTTTAGGATCTGCATCGCTTACTTTGCCTGATAATCCTTCTCCTCTAAGCACTAAAACTGCTCTGTGTCCAGTTGATTCCTTAAAGATGATTTCAATGTCTTCATACCCTTCAATTTTCATTGTGTTCAAGGTTGCAACGATTTCATCGGTTCCATCTCTAATTCTTCCAGCACGTCTATCTGTAATGATTCCATCTTCATCTGATGTTGAAAAGTTGCATCTGAATGCAATATCTCCAGGAATAACATCTACACCAACACCAACTGCTTCAAATGGGCCTCTTCCGGTGTATACTTCATATGGGTTGTAGCCTAAAATGGATAAGTGTGCTGTATCACTTCCTGGAATGATTCCAGGTGCAATTGAATCCATTAGTCCGGTAATTCCCCTTTCTGCCATTTTGTCCATATTTGGAGTTTTAGCTGCTTGAAGTGTAGTTTGATTGTTAAGTTCCTTTAAAGGACGGCCTGCCATCCCATCCATAACCAATATCATTCCTTTCATGTTTTCACCATCACAATAAATAGAATATTAATTAAATTATTTTGATTTAATAATAGTTTTAATGTTTTTTAATTTTTAATTTTTTAATAGTTATCACTATTAAGATATTAATAATAAAATATATGAATTTATATGCTTATAAAATTTGTTTTTATTTAGTGGATATTTTTTTAAAAGACTTGAAAAAATAGTTGAAATTTTATT
>JAZNRM010000140.1:0-3819 GCA_045590695.1 Methanobrevibacter sp. | reverse complement strand
TTTTTAGTAATACTTCAAACTATTTTATCAAAAACTAATTATTTTCTAAAAAATAAAAGGATTGCATTTAAATTTCATGTTCCTTGATTTTTAATTTTTGTTTCAATTTTGTTCATTGTTTCTATTTCATTTTTCTTATATTGGATTTTCATGAATTTTTTAATACTTTCACTTATTTTTTAAAAATTAGTTTGATAAAATAAAAATATTTATATAATCTAAAAACTAATAATTAAAATATCAAATAAAAGTGATTTTAATTTAAGATTTTAAATTAATCAATTCATTTAAATAAATAAAAGGAGATGTTGCTAATGTGTATTGCTGCACCAGCTAAAATTGTAGAAATTGACACTGAATCTAACATTTGCGCTGCAGACTTTGGAGGAGTAAGACAAAATGCAAAATTGGATCTTCTTCCAGATGTGGAAATTGGCGATTATGTATTGATTCATGCAGGATATGCTATTGAAAAATTATCTGAAGAAGCTGCTAAAGAATCTTTAGAATCCTGGGATGAATTATTGGAAATGTTAGAAGAAGAAGATAAAGAACGTGAAAAAATGATGAAAGACATGTTATAGTCTTTTTCATTTTATTTCTATTTTTTAATTTTTATTTGACAATCGATATTTAATTGATTTTATTGTTTAAAAAGTTTTTAAACTAATTTCTTTACTATTTTTAATTGATTTTTAAAGGATTTTTATCTTAAATCGTGATTATATGGATGAGGAAATAAGATTATTGGAGGAATTAGGTTGTCCTGAATGGGTAATTGAGCATTCCAAAGGAGTTTCAAGAAAGGCATGTGAAATCGCATCCAATTTTGATGATGTTGATATGGAACTTGTAAGGGTTGGAGGATTGCTTCATGATATTGGCAGATCCAAAACCAATTCAATTGAACATGCAGTTATTGGTGCTCAAATACTTAAGGAAAGGGGATATCCTCAAGAGATAATCAATATTGTTGAAAGGCATATCGGAACTGGTCTCACTGAAGAGGATGCAAGACAGTTAGGATTGCCTATAAAGGATTACACTCCTAAAACATTGGAGGAAAAGATAGTTTCCCATGCAGATAATCTATTCAATGGTGCTGATGAAGTGGATGTTGAGTTCACTATTGAAAAGTGGAAAAGGAAATTAGGTGAAAATCATCCATCAATAGAAAAGATCAAGAAGATACATGAAGAGCTAGTTTTAAGATTTGAATAGTTTTTTTTTTTTTTTTTAATGATATTTTCATTTTTATCAATAATTTATTAATTTATAAAAACTATTTTATAAAAGAAATTTAAATATTAAATTAGAAATTTAAAATTATTAATATTAATATAATTTTATTTTAACAAATTTTTACTTATTTTAATTTTATAATTTTACACGAGGAAAAGAATGAAAGTTATTTGTTCAAGTGATGAGTCATTATACAGGCCTGAAGTAGTTAGATGGAGAGAGAGGATGGCTATGATGGAACCTTTAGGTGATGTTGTAGTAGCACTTCCATGCAGTATGAAAAAGCCATACTCAAATTCTCAGTCTCACCAAAAATTCAGAAGGGCTACCAAAGGTTATCAGGAAGTAATCGTAACTTCCCCATTTGGAATCTGTCCAAGGGAATTGGAAAACACCTTCCCAATCCAATCCTATGATGTGGCGGTTTCAGGTGATTGGAATGATGATGAGATAAGATTAGCTGGAGAGCTTCTTAAGGATTATGTTGGAGACAAACCTGTAATAGCAAATGTTGAAGGAGGATACGAAGAGGTTTGTCGTGAGTATTTGGATAACTGCACCTACGTATGTGACGGTGGCAGGCCTACCTCTCCACAATCCATTTTCAACTTAAGGGAAGAGCTTAAGAAATACCCTAAAACAAAACATAGGGATAGAGTGTTGAATGAGCTTAGATCTGTTGCCAAATACCAGTTCGGTGCGGAAGCTGAAGCAATGATCACTGATGATGTTGTTGCTAAAGGAAGATACCATAGAACCCTTTATTCCAATGGAAAGACAGTTGCTCTTCTAAATAGGGATGTTGGATTATACACCCTTAACCTTGAAGGTGGAAGACGACTTGCTGAACTTGGCATTCATGTAGTTGAAATAGACTTTGACTTAAAGACAAACTCATTGTTTGCTCCAGGAATTGTAAATGCAGATCCAAGCATTCTTCCTAAGGATGAAGTCGTTGTCGTTAGAAATGATGAAGTCGTTGGTGTTGGAAAAGCTGTCTTGACTGGTCGTGAAATGGTCGAGTTAAGAAATGGTATTGGTGTAAAGATTAGACACAGAAAGAAAAACTAATTACTCTTTCTTTCATGTCTTGAAAAAAATAAAAATAAAATAACGAAATAAAATAATTAAATAAATTAAGTTTTATTTATTTAATATTTATATACATATTTTTATTATTATTGATAAGTTTAAATATAATTAAAACAATAGTTATATTATTAACTTTTTGTTAGGAAATAAAATTTTAAATTTTATTCTTATCACTAATTTAATTAAACAATTATTAAAAAAACAATTATTTAAAAAAATATTGAGGAGATAAAATGTCTGAAGAATTAGCACTTGCTGTAAAAGATGCAGTTTCTGTAGTAAACGACCCTCACATGGGCGTAAGTATTGTAGAAATGGGTATTGTACAATCTATTGCAATTGAAGGTTCAACTGCTGAGATCGTAATTAAACCTACTAACCCAGGTTGTATGAGTGTTACCCGTATAGCTGCTCAAGCTAAAGCTGAAGCTTTAAAAGTTGAAGGAATCGATAAAGTTAAACTCATCATTGAAGGTCACGTAATGGCTGACTCTCTTAATGAGATGCTTAACAAAGATAATTAAGTTTTTTAAACTTAATTACTCTATTTTTTATTGAAATTTTCTTAATTTTCTTTGAGTTTTAAGGATTTCAGTTTTAATTTCAATCTTTTTTATACAAAGATTTATATATTAGATTACATATAGTTAATAATACTTGTATTTGTTAATAGGCTAGTGGCACAGCCTGGTCAGCGCGCACGGCTGATAACCGTGAGGTCCTGGGTTCGAATCCCAGCTAGCCTACTTCTAATTTTACTTATTTTTTCAAATTTTTACACTTACTGACAATTCTATCGTCTTTTTTTAGATTCTTTTTTAGATATTTTTTATTTTACATTAATACTAACTCTTAACATTGCCATTTTCTAATGTACATTTTTATGTATTATTATACATTTATATACTTAAAAGTACAATATATTATTAGATAAAAAAATCTTGGTGATACCATGTGGGAAAGTTTAAATTTAAGATTTAGTAAATATCCTGCAAGAATGGCAGTAGCTCAAAAGATGTTTGAGTTAGGCTTAAGAATAGGTGAAGATGGTAAGATATATTGTGGTGATTTGAAGATTAGCGATTCTGCATTGGCAGCAGCTGCAAATGTTGATCGTAGAGTAATTAAATCTACAGTGGATGTCATAATTGCTGATGAAGGATTATATGAAATATTCTCAAATATTATTCCAGCAGGAACATTAATAAAAAACATTGCAAAAAGCTTGAATTTAGGAGTTATTGAAATAGAAGCTGGTGAAAAGAATGATGGTGTTTTAGCTGAAGTTGCTTGGATCATGAGCAAGCACAATATAAGCATTCGTCAAGCTTATGCAGGAGACACCCAATTGAATACAAATCCTGTCTTGACAATCATTACAGAAGATCCGATTCCAGGTGAACTTCTAAATGAATTCATCAAAGTGGAAGGAGTATTAAAGGTTTCAATTTTATAATTCTTCCAATTTTTTTAATTTTTTTAATA
>JAZNRM010000139.1:0-1815 GCA_045590695.1 Methanobrevibacter sp. | reverse complement strand
TAATACTAAGTATAAAAAAAATATTAAAAAATAAGTGAAAAAATAGTGAAAAAGTAGTAAAAATCTAAAAGAAATTTATAAGAAATTTTTTGATAAATCAGTTAAAAACTGTAAAAAAATTAAGATAAATCAATAGCTTGTTAGGAAATAGTAAAACATAGATTGCAAGCATGATCAAAAACAATAAAACGCCAAACTTTTTGTGGTATTCCTTGTCTCTAAATGGGCTGAATGCCTTTACTCCAGAAGGAGTGAATGAGTCTAATACGATATGTGAGCATAATCCAAAAAATATTGAAAATGCAAGCAATGTCAAATTGATTTTTAAGGTAGGAATGAAACCCAGATTGACTAACACCACCAAAACGGCAATTGCCACTAAGAATATAGGGGACAACCTCTTATTAAGAAACAGCAATGCCAATGCAATTATCAATATCAATAATATCATAATGTTTCTTGAATTGTTGAAGTCCATTTCATAGGAAGACAATCCCATTCCAAAGAACAAAAATAGTGACAAGAAAACAGTTATGAGAAATGCACCTAAAATAGAATGGGTAAATCCTCTATGGCTTGAAACCAGAAATATGCCTCCAAGCAAAATGACCACAATGCCTAAATAATAAGGCAATCCCAGAAAATACAAAAAACATGAAATCAATGCTCCAAGAGCTATCATTGTGATAACATGGTTTCTTTTGAACTCATGGTCAAAGTCCGGAATATTTGCTGAGATTACCGCTAATGCAATAGCCAAAGGATCATAAAACATGAATAGAGAAAGAACAAATGCAAATATCGTATGGCCTTTATAAGAGGAAATACTAACACATCCTATTTAAATTAACATACTCTAAACACTCCATGCAAGTATGTTTATTAAATATTTGATTTTAAGCTAATATAAACTAAATGAGAGCATTTGAGAAGTAATAATGATAGAAATAGTTTACAATAAAAAAAGAAGATATGTGAAAATTAGAATTCAAATGAATTAGTCAATTATTCCAAAGTATTCTAAAAATGCTTTCATCTGCAAATAAGACCTTTTGCAAATCTTTTCATTTGAATATCCAATAGCTGATAAGACCTCACAGGTTACAGCTGGAATCTGAATCAGATTTGCCTCATCTTCAAGAGCCCCCTTAAATGGAACTCCTGCACTTGGGTATAATATCTTTTCGGAACCTACCTTTTCGGAAATGTGCTCTGCTATGAAATAGCTTTTAGAGCAAGGAACTTTTGTGCAAAAGATTCCTTCTTTACCTGGATTGGAATTAGGTGCAGATGAATGGAAATCCCCTATGGCAGAAACTTCCAAATCCTTGGCTTTTTTTAGAATAACATTGGTTACAGTATGAGGCAAATGGGCAGACCTGTTTAAATCTACACCATCGAGATATCTGGAATTTTCCATAGTGCTCTTTGGAGATGCAAAGGGTATGGCATAAACAGTACCATTCAACTTTCCATTCAAGTCCAAATCATAAATGTATTCAATTAGATTCAAGGCAGCAATTTGAGGAGCCAATTCATTACCGTGAACTCCTGCAACAAGCATGACTTTAGGAGAACCATCCCCAATCCTAATCATAGGAGTGCCTTTAATGGCCTGATTTAAAATGAATTTAGAATTATCAGATAATTTAATGCAGTTGAAAATATTCCTATTTGCAGATATGAACCCTCCGCTTTCAGAAGAGATTATCTCCAATTCTAAATTGTTTCTATTTAAATCATTCATCAAATCGCCTTTTTAAAAAAAGTATATTATTCTTAAAATGAGTATTCTAAATCAATAATTATTTTATT
>JAZNRM010000138.1:0-2349 GCA_045590695.1 Methanobrevibacter sp. | reverse complement strand
CAAATGTGTTCATATTATAACATATAAACTATTAAAATTATTTTTTAATTAATTTAAACTATGATTTAACTAATTATTGACTATTGAAGTGATTTTTATGTCTAAATATAACGAATATCAAGATAAAACCATTTTAGTAACTGGTGGAGCAGGTTGTGTTGGAAGCAACTTAACCAGAAGATTGGCAGAACTTGGAGCAGAAAAGGTAATAATCCTTGATAACATGTCTTCTGCTTATGAATGGAACGTACCTACAAATGACAATGTTGAGCTTGTTCAAGGAGATATCCTTGATGATGAAGAGCTTAAGCGTGTATTTAAAATGAAACCGGATTATGTGTTCCATTTAGCTGCTCACTTTGCTAACCAGAACAGTGTGGATAATCCAGAAACCGATTTGATGGTAAATGGTATTGGTATCTTGAAAGTTCTTCAATATGCACAGCTTACTGGTGTGGAAAGATTCGTATATTCCTCTTCTGGCTGTGGAGTGTATGGTTTAGATTCTAAAATGCCATTTGAAGAGCATGACATTTCAATTTCCTTGCACACACCTTACCAAGTAACTAAATTGCTTGGTGAATTATACACTAATTACTTCCATAACTTATATGATATGCCTATTGTAAATGCAAGGTTCTTCAATGTATTTGGTCCTGGTGAAGTTCCAGGAAAATACAGAAATGTTATTCCTAACTTCTTCTATTGGTCCATGACCAAACAGGCATTGCCTATTACAGGTGATGGTACTGAAACCAGAGACTGGACTTTTGTAGGAGATATTGTAAACGGTCTTTTAGCTATGGGAATTGAAGAGGAAGCTATTGGAGAAGCTATTAACCTTGGTTCCGGTAAGGATCACAGAGTTATAGATATGGCAAATAAGGTCAATGAATTAACTGGAAATCCTGAAGGAATCGCATATGTGGCAAGACGTAATTGGGATGCAAAAACCAAATTATTATCTTCCATTGATAAGGCAAAAGACATTCTCGGTTATAAGCCAACCGTTTCATTTGATGACGGTTTAGAAAGAGTTTATGGCTGGTTTACTGACAACTGGGAAGACATTGAAAGAGATGCAGAGTTCTAAATAATCTCTTTTAATTATTACTTTTTTATTTTTAAATTATTTTTTTAAAAAGAGCTATTTTTATTATAAAAAAAGAAATGGTTTATTTAAAAACCAAATAAACTGGATAAATTACCTGAACTGCTCATATTAAATGCACTTGAATTGTACATTTGAGTCATATTAGTCATATTGGTAGTATTAAATGGATTTAAGATAATGTTAGGATCCATTTGACCAGTGAATATTAAAAAACCGATTAGACCAAATTCAGCTATTAAAACCACTAATTGAACTAATCCATGTTTTCTAGCATTTGAATCTTTTCTTGTTACTAGATAAATGGCAAAAATAAAACCGAGCACACTACCTAATATTGCAAATAGGTAACCTATGATAATCATCCACTTGTAATTTCCATTTCCAGATGAGATCTCTCCTGTGGATTTTGAACCCATTCCATAATTGGATTTCTTACTAATGGTGAATATATTAAAATCCTCATCTTCCGGATTATACTCTTCAAAGATAGTCCCACAGTAAATGCAGAAATCGGTAGTTCCATCGTTTACTTTTCCACATCTAAGACATTCAATACGTGCCATTTTATCACTATTTAATCATTAAAGTTTTTTTATTATAAGTTTTGTACAATATATTTTAATATTTAATATAATTTATAATTTTTTATTCTATTTTCAATTATCATTTAATTGAAAAAGTAATTACTTATCATCATCTTTCAATCCACATTCACTGCAGATATGCTCTTGAATGCTTATAATTCCTCCGCAAGACTCACATTTCCAATTAATGCTGTCTTCCAACATGATCTTGTTTATTCCAGTGTAAGTGATTCTTTTTGCATTGTCTAATGTGGAAAAATTGTATCGTTTCTTATAGTTCTTGTCTTGCTTTTTGATGAGCTTGCAAGGGAATTCACTGCATCTGCCACAATATTTGACTCTTTTTGTTTCAAGACATTTTTTGATTTTGCATTTCAATGCATTCTTGGTCTTATTTGGGCTATCAATCAGGCATCCTGGACAGGAATTGGTCTCGGACAAATGTTTTATGCAAAGTTTGCAATTCATTCCACAAGGTGCAAACATGATTGTATCGATTTTTTCAGGCATTTTCATTTTCAACACTAAAATTATCTTTTTAATTTATTTTTTAAATTCTTTTTTATTTAATTATCTTTTATTCGATTATCCTTTTTTATTTTTTCTTTAAAGATAAATTTTATATATTTCCAATAATATAATAGTATTAAT
>JAZNRM010000137.1:0-1837 GCA_045590695.1 Methanobrevibacter sp. | reverse complement strand
TAATAACTTTATGATTTTAGTCATATAAAAAGGTTTGTATTTTAGTAACTTTTATTAACTAAAATAAGTGAACATGAAAATCAAAAAATAGAATCCCACATAATCATATCAAATAAAATTTATATTTTATAAAAAACAAATGAAATTAATATATAATAAAATATACAAGAATTTGGGTAAAATTATGACAAAATGTTTAATGATTCAAGGAACTGCTTCCAATGCAGGAAAAAGTTTAATCGTTGCAGCGCTTTGTAGGATATATACAAAAAGAGGATTTAAGGTTGCACCCTTCAAGTCACAGAATATGTCCTTAAACTCATACACTACAAAGGAAAACAAGGAAATAGCTATTGCACAGGTATTGCAGGCAAAAGCTGCAAATATAGAGCCTACAGTAGATATGAACCCTATCTTATTGAAGCCGAAAGGGGAATCATGTTCACAGGTAATCATTCAAGGCGAAGCAGTTGGAAACAAGGACTTCTTTAGAAAGTATGACAAGACAAAAGCTACCCAAAAGGACATTGACAATAATCTAATGGATGATGAAGATTATAGAATCATAGCAAAAGAAGCTGTAATAGACTCATTAAACAACTTAAAGAAAGATTATGACATAATCATTATGGAAGGTGCCGGATCTCCTGCTGAAATCAACTTAAGGGAGGGAGACCTTGCAAACATGGGTGCTGCAGAAATAGCTGATGCAAATGTGCTTCTTGTTGGAGACATTGACAAGGGAGGAGTGTTTGCATCAATAGCAGGAACATTCTTGCTTCTTGATGATGCAGATAGGTCCCGATTCAAAGGAGTTATCATAAACAAGTTCAGAGGAAAACAGGAATTGTTATGCTCTGGAATTGAAAGACTGGAAGAAATCATTGAAGTTCCTGTCCTTGGAATAGTTCCTTATGCAGAGAACTTACAGCTTCCTGAAGAGGATTCAGCATCCCTAAAGGAACATGACTGGACCAAGGAATTCAAAAGCAATGCAGATCATATAATCATTGGAGTAATCAAGCTTCCAAAAATAGCTAATTTTACAGATATCGACCCATTCGACACAGAAGAGGATGTTGAAGTCAGGATGATTGAAGTCCATAACTATCAGGACAAGATAAAGGATGTCGATGCATTGATCTTGCCTGGAACCAGAAACTCAACTGAAGACATAATGGAATTGGAAAAATCTGGCTTGGCAAACAAAATCAGGGAATTGTCAAATGAATCTAAAATACCAATAATTGGAATCTGCGGTGGATATCAAATATTGGGAAACAAGATTTATGATAAGGACCATAAGGAATCAAAACTTGATGAAGTTGAAGGATTAGGTCTTTTGGATATTGAAAGCGAATTCATTAGAGAAGGTAAAATCGTTAAGCAGAGCTTAGCTACAATCGAAATAAATGAAGACTCTGATGAAAATAGCATGTTCCATGAAATCTTCTCCAAAATCAATGGTGAAGAAGTTACAGGATATGAATTGCATGAAGGAACTACAAATCTCATAAGTGCAAAACCATTATTCAAGATAGAAAAGGGAATTGGAAACAATGACAATGACCAATTCGATGGAGCATACAGTGAGAATGTATTTGGAACCTATTTCCATGGAATCTTCAATAACTACAATATAAGAAGGGAATTCCTAAATCATTTAAGAAAAGGCAAAGGACTTGAAGAAAGAATTGGTGAAGATCCATTTGAAACAAGCGTAGAGAATTCACTTGAAAAATTAGCGAATATTGTAGAGGAAGCTCTTGATATGGATTATATTGATAAACTTATTTTTGATGAATAAAAAAATATTGAAATTAGAAAAATAAGAAAA
>JAZNRM010000136.1:0-7509 GCA_045590695.1 Methanobrevibacter sp. | reverse complement strand
TTTGAAAAAAGTTAAAAAAAAGTTAAAAATTAATCAAAGCCATATAAACTTAATAACTCCAATAATAAAATATATATTAAATGTTATGAATATATATTCATAATAAATATATATTCATAATGAATTTGCTTATGATTCATTAATAATATAAAATCCATTAGGAAAATATTAAGGAGAGAATAAATGGTTAGGCCAAAGATAGAAAGGAGAATTGTGAAAAAACCTGATTTCACTTGCCTAAAGCATGGAGACATCTTGGAAGATGATCAAGAGACAATCAAAATGAATCTTGATGAATTTGAAGCAATCAGATTAGGTGATTATCACAATATAAAGCAAAAAGAGGCTGCAGAATTGATGGGAATATCACAGCCGACATTTCATAGAATCATTAACTCTGCAAGAAAAAAGACAGCAATGTCCTTGATTGAAGGCAAGAAAATTGAAATAAACAATGAAAACTTTCAAGCAGAAGAAAAGATATACATCTGCAAGGACTGTGGATTTCAATGGAACAATCCAAAAAAGGAATACACAAACTGTCCAGACTGCAAGTCTCAAAACATAGAAATAATCAAAAATGATTTGAACGATAACTCAGAATCTCTAACTCCACAAATCTTCAATGTACCTGAAGCTTCAAAATATCCTTTGAATGAGAGACGCTCATTTGGAGGGTCAGGAAGTGGAAGAGGACCATCCAAAGCATGCGAATGTCCAAACTGTGGCCACATTGCACCAAAGATTAGAGGATTTCCATGCAGAAATGTAAAATGTCCTGAATGTGGAACACCCTTATGTGGTTCAAATCATAAATAAGAAAATAAGAAAAATAATAAAAACATGAAAAAATATCAAAATTTATATTAATAATATCGTTTATAAATAATATACATATAATTTAATAAAGCATTATATTATATTTCTATAATAATTTAAAAAATAAAATTAAAATAAAATTATAATTACAACTAATTATCAAAAGAAAAGGTGGGCTTATGTCTTTCATAACTTTAAAAAATATTAATAAGTCATTTAATGGGGAACCAGTTCTTAAAGATATTAACTTAACAATAGAAGAAGGTTCTACCTTAGGTATTCTCGGTAGAAGTGGTAGTGGAAAATCTGTTTTAATCAACATGCTAAGAGGTACTAAAGAGTATGCTCCAGACAGCGGACAAGTACTCTTTGATTTAGCAATCTGTGAAAACAAAAAATGCTTGCATGTTGAACCTGCTTCAAAAGCTGGCGAAAAATGTCCAGAATGTGGAGCAGAATTGAAAGCTAAGGAAATTGATTTCTGGAATGCTGACAGATTGGAAAAGGCTGCAATCAGAAGAAGAATTTCCATCATGCTTCAAAGAAACTTTGCATTATACGATGAACAAAGCGTAATTGAAAACGTATTGAATGCAATGGGTGACGAAGGCAGATACGAAGAAGAGAATATCTACAATGCTATTGACTTATTGGAAATGGTTCAAATGAGTCACAGGGTAACTCACATTGCTCGTGACTTAAGTGGAGGAGAAAAACAAAGAGTTGTACTTGCAAGACAATTGGCTAAAAACCCAATGTTGCTTTTAGCTGACGAACCAACAGGTACCTTAGACCCACAAACTGCTGAAAAACTTCACCAAACCTTGATTGAAGGTGTTAAAAATGAAGGAATCAGTATGGTAATCACTTCCCACTGGCCAGAAGTTATGAATCAATTAGCTGACGACGCTATATGGTTAGACAAAGGGGAAATCATTGAACATGGTCACCCAGATGTCATCGTACCAAAATTCCTTGAAACCGTTCCTCAAGCTGAACAAGTTGAAAAAGTTGAGCACACAGAAGAGATAATTAGAGTGAAAGACATTAAAAAGCATTACTATTCAATTGAAAGAGGAGTGGTTAAAGCTGTAGACGGCGTAAGCTTAACAATTAACCAAGGAGAAATTTACGGTATTGTGGGACTTAGTGGATCCGGAAAAACCACCTTAACCAGAATGATGATTGGTTTGACTGAACCAAGTGCTGGAGAACTTGAAATCAAGTTAGGTGATGATTGGATTGACATGAAAAAGCCAGGTCCATTAAACAGAGGCCGTGTAACTCCATACTTAGGTTTATTACACCAAGAATACTCCTTATACCCTCACAGAGACATTTTAGGAAACTTAACTGATGCTATCAGTTTGAACTTGCCTGCAGAATTTGCAAAAATCAAGGCAGCACATATTCTTGAAACTGTAGGATTTGAAAAGGAAAAATCCATGAGCATATTATCCAAATGGCAAGATGAGTTAAGTGGAGGGGAAAGACACAGAGTCGCTCTTGCACAAGTTCTTATTAAAGAGCCTAACATCGTCGTATTGGACGAACCAACAGGTACTATGGACCCAGTTACAAGAATCATTGTAACCAATTCCATCTTAAAGGCAAGAGATGAATTGGACCAAACCTTTGTAATCATTTCTCACGATATGGATTTCGTATTGGATGTTTGTGACAAGGCAAGCTTAATGAGAGGTGGAAAACTCCTCAGTACTGGAACTCCAGAAGAAATCGTTGCAGAATTAACTGGTGAAGAAAAAGCTGATATGATCAAAGATCACTAAAATCTTTTTCTTTCTTTTTTATTTTTTATTATTTTTTTAATTTTACTATTTTTCTATAGATACACTTTAAAAATTTATTGCATAGATTATACTACTATTTTTAAAGATTTTCAATTATAATTAAAAACTTATATTAATATAAACAAACAAAATTTATAATGTTATAATATTAATTAAATTAAAACTATTAATATTCATTAAATTATTATTTTATAAAAATTTGAGGAAAAATTATGGTATGGGAAAACTCACCGTCACATATTTGTAGAGGAGGAGATGTAAGGGGACTCGCATTCTGTTGTCCTCCTGTAAAACCTTGCCCAATCATGGGCGCTTTAAAAGAAGTAGGATTAACTCCTCAGGAATTCTTAGACATTAAACAAAAGTTTGCAAGAGAAACTAGATTAGGAGAAGGACCAGCAACCTGTTTCGGATCACTCGTATGGTGCTGTAAAACTTCAAAACCTTGTCCATTAAGAGACATGACCTTACATCAAATAGGCATGAGCGAAGAGGAATACATGGACTTGAAAAAGGAATTGTCTGAAGTGATTTTAGCAGCAGGAACACCACCTACATCAAATGAAGCAGTATTTGCACTTTCACAAACCTTTGACATAAGTGAAGCAGAAGCTGAAAAAGTGCTTGCAGACTGTAACAATGACTTAAGAATGGCTGTTAAATTATTAAAACTTAAACAATTGGAAGATAAATAAACATTTCATCTAACATGACCCAATCTTTAAATCAATTGAAGTAAAAATAAATGATGTGATATTATGGGAAAAACTTCTCTTTTCTTTGAAGTGGAAAACAAGAATGTCTTTATTTTAGGCACTGGAGAAGTAGCTACAAGAAGGGCACATCGCTTTTTAGATAAAGGTGCCAATGTAATATTGGCTGGAAATTCAATTGATGAGGAATTAACAAAAAAAGGAGCTATCTTAACACCTTTAAAAGACCTTGATGAAATGGTTAAATGGAGCGACATAGTGATAACCGCAAGCGGTGATGAAAAGCTATGTGAATACATCGCATCCATCAGTCAAGGAAAACTAATAAACAGGGCAGACAAACCTGAAGAAGGAAATATAATAGCCCCAACAAGTTTCTTGATTGACGATATAGAGATATCCATTTACACAAATGGGCAAAGTCCTTTAATGGCAAGAGAACTTAGAAAGAAAATACAATCAATCATTACAGAAGAGGATATTCTCGAAATAAAGATCCAAGATCATGCTAGAAAAATACTAAAAGAAAAAACAGACAGTCAAAGATTAAGAAAGGAATATCTTGAGAATATTCTAAAAGATGAAGAAATAAAGCAATGCCTAAAGGAAAATAAATTAGATGAAGCCAAAGGACTTGTAGAAAATCTCATTAACTCTAACTTATCAAAAGAATAGAAATTATTTACCCAATAAAATAAAGGAGACTCAAAATTGATTATCAATATACGTGTAGACCATACACTTGCAGACATAGAAACTATGGAAAAGGTATCAAAAGATTTGAAGGAATTATTTTCTACTTTAAAAGAACAGATTGATGTTAAAGAATATATTGAAATCAATACATGCAATAGATATGAGTATTTCCTTTACACTGACGATTACAATGAACTTGACTTAGACTGTGAAAATGAGTATGTCATAATACAATATAGTGATGAAGCAGTATTGCATTTATTCAGAATGACTTCTGGTCTTGAATCCATGATTATCGGTGAGGACCAAATCTTAGGCCAAGTAAAGGACGCAAAAAGAAAAAGTGAAAGGGAAGGACATTGCGGAAAGAAATTGGATGCCGTCTTTACAAAGGCGATCCATGTTGGCCAAGTCGTAAGAAACAAGACAAAAATCAATCAAGGATCAATTTCCATTGGTTCTGCAGCAGTTGACCTTGCAGAAGAGCATCTTGGAGACTTGCAAGACAAACATGTTCTTGTAATTGGTGCAGGAAAGATGGGAACTCTCGTTGCAAAGGCATTGGCTGAAAAGAACTTGAAAGCTATTTTTGTTGCAAACAGAACTTATTACAAAGCAATTAAACTTGCAGAGGAACTTGATGGAGAAGCAATTCTCTTTGATAATCTGGAAGAAAAACTGCTTAATGCAGACCTTGTAATCAGTTCCACTGGTGCACCACACCCAATTATCAATAAAGAAAGGTTATTAAGAGTATTTGATGAAGAAATACCTGATAAGATGATTTTTATTGACATTGCAAACCCAAGAGACATCGAAGATGATGTGAAGGAAATAGGCATTGACCTGTTTAACATCGATGACTTAAGAGGAATTGCAGAAAAAAATAAAAAGCTTCGTGAAAGGGAAGTCATAGAAGCGGAAAAGATAATCGAAAGTGAGTTTGATTTACTTAAAGAATCCTTCAATCTAATTGAAATAAATTCAATGCTCGGTAGTTTAAGAGAGTCTATGGAAGAGATAAGACAACGTGAGAGTCAAAAAGGCATAGTTAAACTAAATAGTGTAGATGCAAAGGATATAAAAGTCATAGATAAGATGACTCAGTCCATAGTCAATAAAATATTTTATGACATTTCTGAAAACATTAGACAAACAGCAAAAAACAACGAAGAAGATTTCGTTAAAATTTGTGAAATGATTTTAAAAAGAGAACAAGACTAAAAGTTTAAAGAAATAGATTAGAATAAAAAATAGTAGGAAAAAAACTTTTCAACTTAAAATAAAAAAAATAGTTGATAAAAATTAGAAAATAAAATAATAAAGGATGTTGATTATTCAAACATTCCTTTAACTTCTTCTTTTTTATATTTATTAAGCTCCAATGCAAAGTAAACATCATCCATTGTTACTTTTTCCTTATCGTTTATAATTGCATTATGAAGAGCTGTTTTCAATATCTTTTCCTTAATGTCCCTACCGGACATTCTTTTGGAAATCTTTACTAATTTTTCAATATCCAAATCATAATCCGTTGGGAATGTATTAAGGTTTATCTCAAATATTTCTCTTCTTTCATCCTCATTTGGAAGCTTGAATTCGATTTCCTCTTCAAAACGACTTCTGATTGCAAAGTCAATTGAAGATGGGTTATTGGTTGCTGCAATTGTCACTACCCCATCATTAGGATTGATTCCATCCATTTCAGTTAAAAGGGAATTCACGATTTCAGAAACATCCCCTCTTAATGATTGGAATGACCTGTGCAATGCAATTGCATCGATTTCATCAATGAAAATCAAGGATGGGGCTGATTTCAATGCAGTTTCATATAAATCATGAATCTTATTTGCAGCATCTCCAACATGGTCTCCGATTAATGAGGTTGCCTTGACCAAGAATAAGTTGATGTTCAATTCATTTGATAATGCCTTTGCAAGCATGGTTTTACCAGTTCCTGGAAGACCATAGAATAGAACATTCTTAGGAGCCCAATTGCCGAACTTTTCAGGGTCTTGAAGATACTTGTAAATGAGTTTTGATTTCTTTTTAGCATTCTCCTGACCTACAACATCATCAAAGAAAACATTGGATTTTATTCTTTTAATGGAATCATTCTTTTCAACATCTGGGATGACAATTTCAATTGAGGTGTTTTCTCCAATGACAGAATCTTCAGGATATGCAGTTATGATTTTGAATGCAAAATCTGGAATGATCTTTTGGTCAAAAAGATAGGAACCAGTTCTAACTGATGTGCCGCTCCATTGGTCTATAGCATACTGTTCAAAAAGAACTTTATCAGATATCTCTAGATTAGGCCCTTCCAATAATCCAAAATTGAAAGGATAACCTGCAGTTTCCAATACGAGAACCTTAGTTTCAATCTCGCTGAAACTAGTCCTATTCTTAATGGAAACCTCTGATTTCTTTTTGCTTGAACTTTTATTTTCAGATTTCACATTTATCACATCAATCAAATGTTTAAAATAATTAAAATTTTTTTATGAATGTTTAGATTACTTAATATATTTTTAACATTATTTAAATATTTTCATAAAGAAATTAAGTTAGATTATCTAAATTAGACTGTCATAAAGCTGTTTCATTCTTAAGGCATCTTGATCGATTAAAGGAGTTTCACAAATGATGGTTGCTTTCCAATCGTTTTCAATCAGATTCAAAAGCAAATCCTTAATGTGTGGACCATACTCATCATCTTCAGCTAAAGTGTGGTGCTTCTTTTCACCCTTATCAGTGTACTCGATAGTAGTGAAATGACAATGCAATCTATCGATATCCAAATTGTCTTCAAGCTTGGAGAATATGCAATTGTAATCTTCCTTCTCATTTAGGATTCCTCTTCCCCTTGCATGAACATGAGCAAAGTCAATTGTTGGCTCGAAGTGGTCAAAGCTGGCACACATCTCAATAATTTCATCAATGTTACCTAATTGAGAACGTTTTCCAGTTGTTTCAGGCGCAAAAGTAAAGTTTTCTATTCCTTCCTCTTCACATCTTTCAAGAAGTCTTGTGTAAGTCTTTTTAGCAAGATCCATGCAAGTTTCAGGTTTTCTGCCAGAATAGAATCCAGGATGGAATACAAGCCTATATGCACCCATGAATTCTCCAACTTTAGCGGATTGAACCAGTCTGTCTATTGTACTGTCAATCTTTTCTTCCTCTTTAGAACAGACATTCACATAATAAGGACAATGCATAGACATTAGAACTCCATTCTCTTCTGCAGATTCCCTAAGCTTAAGTGCAGAGGATTCACCAATTCTAACACCATAAGTGGACTGATATTCGAATGCATATAATCCTAAAGGCCCTAAAAATTCTGGAGACTCATGCGCTTTTCCATTAAATTCTATTGGTTTTCCAGCTGGACCGAAAATAACTTTATCTCTCATAAAAACACCATAAATAATAAAATAGAAGAAATAATGAAATATAAATCTAAAAAT
>JAZNRM010000135.1:0-1901 GCA_045590695.1 Methanobrevibacter sp. | reverse complement strand
TGACTATAGTAAAGTAGATGGAATGAGTAATTGGAACGTAAGTTCCATAGCTGCTTCTCCTTATGAAAAAGAAACAAAAAACATTTATACAAGACTCGATTGGATTGCTGGTGAAGACAACAAAGGTTATATTCAGTTTTACCATAATGAATTGGAATACAGTAATGCTGGCATAATGAAGGAAAAAACAAATGATGGATTTTATGATTACAATCGTTTAGGAGACCTTTTATTTATTTTTCACAAGAATCATAAAACCTATTTCAACAATGCCTTGGCGAAATATGACTTGAATTTGATACAGGTATTATGTATAGCAAGAATATACAATGAGGAAAACCTGAATCAAAAGGACCTCTCCGATAGCCTTTACATTACAAAAGGAGCCATTACTAAAGCTATCCGGAAATTGGAATCCAATGGAATCATTATAAGGGAACAGTCAAAAGTAGATAAAAGGCACAATATCTTAAAGCTATCCCAAAAAGGAAAGGACCTTATCCCGATTTTAGAAGAGATCAATAATGAATGGGAAGAGAAAATGGGATTGGATAAGCTTGATGATGACTTCTTCAAGACATTCATTGACTTAGCATTCAAATCTGCTGAATTGAATGATTTGGAATAAATTAGACTATTTTTTAAATTTCTTTAAAATAATTTCCACCAATTGAACTCTTTTTTAAAAAAATCATTTATAAAATTTTAAATATTTAAAATCATAAAATAGTATACAAGTAAACTATATTTTATTTTTTAATTTTTTTATTCCATATAGTTTATAAATTTAAATGGTGAAAAAAATGGATATCAAAAAAGTTGTTGTAGCTGGTGGAGGAGTACTCGGTAGTCAAATCGCTTATCAATCCGCTTTCTGTGGTTTTGATGTAACCGTATGGTTAAGAAGCGAAGGCTCTATTGAAAGAGCTAAACCAAAATTCGAAAGATTATTAGGCATCTACCTTAACTCTCTCGAAGCAATGAAAACCGACAAATCTGCATACTGCAGAGGATTCAGCAAAACTCCTGACCTTAGCGATGAAGAAATCGACGCATTGAAAGAACAAGCTCAAAAAGCATTCGACAGCTTGAAATTAACTACAAGCTATGAAGAAGCAGCAGAAGATGCAGACCTTGTTATTGAAGCAATTGCAGAAGACCCTGAACAAAAGATCCCATTCTATGAGGAATTGGCTAAATACTTACCTGAAAAGACAATTGTTGTAACCAACTCATCTACATTGCTCCCAAGTCAGTTTGCAGAACACACTGGACGTCCTGAAAAGTACCTTGCATTCCACTTTGCAAACAATATTTGGGCTCAAAACACTGCTGAAGTAATGCCACACCCTGGAACCGAACAACAATACTTCGATGCAATCGTTCAATATGCAGAAGACATCAACATGGTCCCAATTAAAGTATTAAAAGAACAACCAGGATACGTGCTCAACTCCTTGCTTGTACCATTCCTCTCTGCAGGACAAGCTTTATGGGCAGAAGAAGTTGCAGACCCTGAAACAATTGACTTGACCTGGAGACTTGCTACAGGTTCACCAAACGGTCCTTTCCAAATCTTGGACATTGTAGGTCTCGTAACTGCATACAATATCGGAATTATGGATCCTAGATCCCAAGACCCTAACACAACCCAAGGTAAAATAGCTAAAAAGCTTAAAGAAAAAATCGATAAGGGCGAAACCGGTATCAATGCAGGTAAAGGTTTCTATGAATATTAAATAAATAATTAATTATTTATTTTTTATTTTCTTTTTTTATTTTTCTAATTTTATTTTTATTTTCATTATCTTTTTTTAAAAACTTAACAAATAAAAAATGTTTTTTTACTAGTTTGTCTTAAATTTTCAAATTTAAATGTTTTTTATGCATTTTTAATATTC
>JAZNRM010000134.1:0-4240 GCA_045590695.1 Methanobrevibacter sp. | reverse complement strand
TGGCTACGATCCGACTTCAATGAAGGAAAATTCACAGAACAAGTGAAACAAATAGTATCACTACTTATTCCAATGTTTGTTATTTCCATAAAAAGAGCAGAAGACTTAGCTGATGCTATGGAAGCAAGAGGATATATACCTGGTGAAAAAAGAACAAAACTTGTTGAAATGAAATTTAAATTTATTGATTATTTATCAATGTTTATTGTAATTATTTTATTTATTCTTTTAATCCTTGGAAAGTGTGGCTTATATGCGTTATAAAATGGTTATAAGTTATGATGGAAGTTTCTTTCACGGATTTCAAAGACAAACAAAATATATATCTGTTCAAGAAGTTTTAGAAGAAAAACTATCAGAAATATTAAAGTTAGATATAACAGTATATGGATCTGGAAGAACAGATGCGGGAGTACATGCAAAAGGACAAGTAATACACTTTGATTCGCAACAATATGTACCTCCACTTAATCTAATGAAAATATTAAACAAAAAATTTTTTAAATTCAACAGCAAGTTACAAATTTATTTCATTAGCAAAATGAAAATTTTCAAGATTTCTAATGAATATCCGAGAATATCTTTAAAATGTTCTTTAAAGACTTCAAAAGAATGTTTAAGAATATCTCCAATTTCAGTTTTCATTTTATGCCTCCTGTTTTGGGTATATTTTCTGCAGGCATAAAAAACCTTCAATTGATACTTAATTTTCATTATAAATAAATATTATAGTTTTTTTAAGAGTAAATTTTCATTTTAATTGTTATATTATAATTATTCAATCAAATTGATGTTATTTCGTAAAAATAAGGGATTTAAATAAATTTAAATTTTATAGAAAATAGTTTAAAAAAAGTTAAAATTAGAAAATTAGAAATAAAATAGAAAAAATAAAAAAAGAAAAGAATAGATTAAATCTATTCTGCAGTTCCACGACCTGCGAACTCTTCATTGAGTTTGTATAATAAAGAGTTGTCGTCGCCTGCTAATTTGAGTTTAGCTAAGTTATCCATAGCGTTTTCTTCTTCTTCAACTTGTTCTTCAACGAACCATTGTAAGAAGTTGTTGGTTGCATGGTCTTTTTCTTCAATAGCTAAGTCAACTAAATCATTGATTAAGCCGGTAACCATTTGTTCGTGGGATAAAACATGTTCGAATGCTGCAAGTGGAGATTCCCATTCGGTTTGTGGAGCTTCAATTGCAGTAAGGGTTACGCTTGCCCCTCTTCTAATGATGTAATCATAGAATTTCATACCATGTTCTAATTCTTCTGCAGCTTGTACTCTCATCCAGTTAGCAAATCCTGCTAAATCGATGTCTTCAAAGTAAGCTGCCATAGATAAGTATAAGTATCCGGAATATACTTCTGCGTTTAATTGAGCATTTAATGCTGCTTCCATTTTTTCATTTACCATTATAACACCTTAAAATTAAAAAAATAAAATTTTTATTAAATTAAACATGAAATGATAATTTAATAATTATGATTAAAATTTATTTATTCTTCTACGAAATCTCCTTTTTCTGCACCGCATAATGGACAAGTCCAGTCATCAGGTAAGTCTTCAAAAGCAGTGCCTGGTTCAACACCATTATCTGGGTCGCCAGCATCAGGATTATATTCGTATCCGCAAATATCACATACAAATACCATTTTATTCACCTTCTATAATATCAGAAGTCTTATATTGAAAAGTTTAAATCAATTATAATGCTTTAAACATAGTTTTTACTGCACCGCATAAAGGGCATCTGAAATCATCAGGTACGTCTTCCCATGCAGTTCCTGCAGCAACATCTCTTCTTGATTCGCCTTTTTCAGTGTCGTATACGTATCCGCAAATAGTACATTTGTATTCAGCCATAGTGTTAACCTCCAATAACTAATTAATAATATCTTTAATTCTAATAATATATAAATTGTTTTATTTTATTACAACTTATTTTAAAAAACAGCAAAAAGTAATAATTACTTAACTAAAATTACAGGGACTTTAGAGACTTTTAAAGCATTTTCTGCAACACTTCCAATCTTAGAGTAATCTATGTTTTCTTCATTATCCATAGACTTTCCAAAAGCTCCAAAGACAGCAATGTCAGGGTTTATCTTCCTAATCATTGTAGCCATATCCTGAATAGGATCTGCAGTGATGATATGCTCAACTACAACAACATCCTTTTCCTTTCCCTTAGCTGTAATCTCATCCAATACCGCTCCGCCAGCATCATCCAAATCATCATATGAAAAGTCCAATGCAAAATCCATAACATATAAAGCGGAAATCTTTGCACCGTATTTGCTTGCCAAATCAATAGCTAAATCAACTGCCTTGTCTCCACATTTGGAACCGTCGCTAGCAACTAAAATATTCTTAAACATAGTATCATCTTAAAAAGAATAAAAATTATTGATTAAAAAAATAATAAAAAAATAAAAAATTTACGATTACATCAAGTAATCAGCTTTACAGAATCCAATGAAGTCATCAACTAACCTATCGACATCCTTAGTGTCATCCTTGAGAAGACCTTGGTCAATGAAGATAGCTCTATTACTTAATTCCCTAATGAAGTCTGTATTGTGTGAAACCATTACAATGGTAGTTCCAAACTCCTTGCAGATTCTCTTAAGTGAGTTGGTTACTGTTCTCAAGGTTTTTGGATCCAAGTCTCCAAATGGCTCATCTAAAAGCAATATATCTGGTTTGGATACAAGCACAAGTGCAAGCATAGCCCTTACCTTTTGACCACCAGACAATTCAAATGATCTTCTTCCTAAAATGTCTAAAGGCAAGTCAAGAGCTTCAAAGAGGTCTGCAACCTGTTCAGCTATTTCAGTTTCAGGAAATTTAGGGAACAATTCATCTAAAATGCTTGGTTCAAGTCCAACTTGCTCAAGACGAGCTTTAGCTTCCCTTTCTGGAAGGTCAGTCAATTGATACAATGCATCAAGCAAGATATCAGGCAATCCTTCTTCCTTAGCCCTTTCTTTTGCTTCCTGAACCATATCAAATCTTTTATAACCTAATTTCTTAGCCAATTGGCTTTGAACGGTAGCCCAATAAACTAATGCAAATTCCTGATGCATGAAACCGATGTTTCTTCTAACTTCCATTCTGTCAAGGCTTGCTTTTCTGATGTCTACCCATTTGGTTTCTCCATCCTTGTCAAGCTTGAAGAATACATCACCGCTGTCAGGGACATCCATACCACCTAACATACGAAGAAGAATAGTCTTACCTGCTCCACTTGGACCTACTAAGGATAGGATATCTCCTCTCTTTACTTCAAAGCTGATGTCCTTCATGTGCAAAACATCTTTACCTTTAAGCAAATAGAACCTTTTATCCAAATCACATGCTTTAATCAAGGTTTCATCTGTGGATTCAAGTTCAATGTCAACAGGGTCTTCAATGTCTGATAGGAACTCATCGATGATTTCATCAACATCTCCCTCTTTAGCTATTTCACCGTCTTCCAAAAGGATTAGCCTTTCAGCTAAGAACTTATGAATCTCAGGCAAGTGTGATACCAAAACAATAGTGATGTTCAATTCCTCATTGATCTTTTTAACAGCATCCAAGATTTCCTGCTTGGTTTTAGGACATGCCATTGTAGCAGGCTCGTCAAGAAGCATGACTTTAGGCTTTTTAGCAAGCTGCCTTGCCATGATAAGTCTTTGCTTTTCACCACCACTTAACACTGAAGCCAAGTGGCCAGACTTTTCCTTAAGGCCTACAAGCTCCAATAGCTCATAAGCTTCCTTATCGAATTGATCATGTGCCAATTCAAAGTCTGTTCCTGCCTCATCACCATATTTTGCACCGTATAGCTTTCTTACAACATTGTCAAGAACAGTTTCAGGCCAAATACCAAAAGACCTTTGCAAGTGAATTGCAGTTTCCTTTTTGACTTGATTGAAATAAAATTGAGTGGAATCAGGCTTTAAGGTGTATCTTTCTACTCTAACTTCACCTTCATCGAATTTTTCCACCCCTCTTAATATTCTTAAAAGGGTAGTTTTACCAGAACCGCTTGTACCTAAAATACCTACGATCTCTCCTTCTTTAACTTCAAGATTAATGTTATTTAGGGCTTTCACTTCTTCCCCATTATCTAATTTATATGATTTAGAAAGTTTTTTAATACTTATCATTATACCACGATTTAACTTTTTAAATGATTATTTAATTTTATTTAATTTTAAATATTATTAAAATATTTATACATTATATAATAT
>JAZNRM010000133.1:0-3150 GCA_045590695.1 Methanobrevibacter sp. | reverse complement strand
ATTTTTATTTATATCATATTTTGATAAAGATCCTTTTAAATTTAAAAAACTTAAATCGATAAAGTTTTTAATATTGCATATATAAAATATAATTTAGTGATTAGATGAAACTTGATATCAATACAGAAACTTGCACTGGATGTAAATTATGTGAAACCGTTTGCATTAGGGATAATATTCAAATCATCGATAAGAAAGCGGTTGAGATTGATAATGGAGATTGCTTTGACTGTGGGCATTGTTTAGCTATTTGTCCAACTGGCAGCATATCATTAAAGGCATATGAAGATCAAAAAGACCGTGTTGAAGATTATAATCCTCGTGAAATTCCAATAAATTCTGAAGATTTATTGCAGTTTTTAAAACAGCGTAGAAGCATTCGCTGGTTTAAGAAGAAAAAAGTGGATAAGGAAACTTTTGACAAACTATTTGAAGCGACTTATTACAGTCCGAGTGCTCAAAATGCTCAGGATGTTGAATTCGTTGTTCTCGATGAAAACTTAGATGATTTCATGCATTTGGTTTATGACATAATCAAAGTGGAAGAAGATGAATTCTTCAGAATAAAGCAATTTGGTGAGTATCTTAGAGGTGAAGGAGATTATAAGAATCATCCGCTTCTTTGGGAAGGAACACAGATGATCTTATCATTTTCCAAAAGTCAGGCAAATGCACTCATTGCAAATACAAGACTTGAGCTATTGGCTTATACAATGGGTCTTGGAGGATTCTATTCATTATTCACTCTTAAGGCAGATGAATTGGATCATGAAAGACTAATGGAATTCTTCCCAGAAATAGACTCTGATAAGCATATGTACTCTGCATTCATAATTGGTTATCCAAGAGTAAAATATAGAAGAACAGTTCCTCATAAGAAAATAGATGTTCATTTTAAATAATCAATTTAAATAATTAATTTAAATAATTATTTTAAAACATCCTTTTAAAAATTTCAATCATAAGGTTAATTTAACAGATAAAGTTGAAAATCCTTGGTCCATTTCAGATGAAACGGATAATTGATGAAATTTAGGAAATGATTTTTTAACATGTTCAAGGATTCTGAAATCAATGTAGATTTCTGTAACGTAAAACTCAAACCCGTCGGTAAAGTAGTAAGTAGGCTTTCTGCATTTGAGCTTAGCGCCATAGAAGAAATCTTCAAGTCTGTTTTCTAAATCCCATTTCTCGTTTTCACTTAACTCTTTTCCATTGATGTAGTCGATGATGTCATCTTCCAATCCTTCTTCAATAGGGTAGAGTCTTAAGTCATTTTCCATTTCTTCTAAGTCTTGATACAATTCTTCTCTGTTTAATTCAACCATAGTGTCACCATTACTGTAAAAATTAAAAATAGTACAATATATTAAAAATTAAAAAAATTTATTAAAAAAATATAATTTAAAAAAAACAAAAGGGAAATATTGAAAATCATTTCATATTTCCAAATAATCCTCTAATAATTCCTTTTGTAACTTCCCTTGCAGCAGTGTTTACAACAGTTGTAGTAGCTTTTTCAACAGTTGTTTTTCTTGTGGTCTTTCTCTTGGATTTAGTGGTTTGCTTTGCCATTTGGTCTACTGCTGTTCCAACAGCTATTCCAATTACATCCTCAAGCAATCCTTTTTGTTTAGGTTGCGCTGGAGCTTGCTCTGCAGGTGCTTGTTGGGCAGGTGCTTGTTGGGCAGGTGCTTGTTCAGCTTGATTAGGAATTTCTCTTATCGGAGCATCTTGAGGGATTTCTGATTGAACATTCGGATTGTTGTCAATCTTATTGAGTAGCATCTCATATGCTGATTCCCTATCAACAGCATCTCTGTATTTGCCTCTAAGTGAGGAAATGCTCATCAGTTCAGCTCTATAATTGTCTTCAATAGCTCCAATATAACTTTGAGGAGGCAATATGTCCACTTGTTGCACGATACTTGGAGCTCCTTTTTCTTCAAGAACAGAGACCAATGCCTCTCCAGTTCCTAAAGTGGAAATGACTTCTGTTGTATCGAATTCAGGGTTTGGCCTGAAGGTTTCAGCAGCAGTCTTGACAGCCTTTTGCTCCTTTGGAGTGTAAGCATGAAGTGCATGTTGCACTCTGTTACCAAGCTGTGAAAGGACAGTGTCCGGAATATCTGATGGACTTTGTGTAATGAAGTATACTCCGATTCCTTTTGAACGAATCAATCTTATAATCTGTTCTACCTTTTTCTGGAAAGCAGGGGACATGTCATCAAACAATAGGTGAGCCTCATCGAAGAAGAAAACGAATTTAGGTTTGTCCAAGTCACCTACTTCAGGCATTGTTTCATAAAGTTCAGATATCATCCATAATAAGAATGTTGAGTATAATTCCGGTGCTGTAGACAGTTTTACAGAATCCAATACGTTGATCATACCTTTTCCTTCATCATTGCATTGCATGAAGTCACTGAGTTCCAATGCAGGCTCTCCGAAGAATAGGTCTCCTCCTTGGTCTTCAAGGGTAAGTATGGACCTGAGTAGAGTGGTTGCTGATTTCTTGGCAACTGCACCGTATTGGCTTTCATAAAGTTCAGCATTATCACTTACATGATTAATCATTGATTTCAAATCTTTCAGATCAATCAAAAGAAGGTTTTCATCATCTGCAACACGGAATACTATGTTCAAAACCCCTTCCTGGGCTTCAGATAAATTCAATATTTTTGAAAGCAATTGAGGACCCATTTCAGAGATTGTAACTCTAATAGGCAATCCTTTTTCGCCGTATAAGTCCCAGAATTCAACAGGGTATGACTTAAAGACAAATCCCTTATCAGCAAGACTATATTTTTCCATTCTTTCAGTGACTTTTGCGTTTGGTTCACCTACCTTTGCAAGACCTGAAACATCCCCTTTCATATCCGCTAAAAATACTGGAACTCCCATATCACTGAAAGCTTCTGCAAGTGTTTTTAAAGTGACTGTTTTTCCGGTACCGGTTGCACCAGCTATTAATCCATGACGATTGGCTAATTTGGATAACAAATAAACTTCTGTATTTTCATTAGCCCCAACCAAGATATTATTTTCTGCATACATGATAACACCTTTTTGTTAAAAATCAATAATCAAATCTTATTTAATTAGTAATCAATTTTCATTTAATTATTAATCAATTTTCATTTAATTATT
>JAZNRM010000132.1:0-5550 GCA_045590695.1 Methanobrevibacter sp. | reverse complement strand
AAAAATCAATATATTTTAAATAATTATTTAAATGAATAAGAAGTAATATAAAAATAAGGTATCTAAATTGGTAAAAAATATTCAAATATGATTAAAAATTTTTATGCCAATCATAGAAAAAGATTAAAACACGAATAAATAATAAAAAATTAATTATGATTAGATAATAAAATAGGAGGAATTAGGTGAAAGCTATAATATTAAGTGCAGGCGAAGGAACAAGAATGAGGCCTTTGACTCTTACAAAACCGAAAACTATGTTGCCTGTTGCTGGAAAACCTATTATTCAATATAATATAGAGGCACTGCGAGACTGCGGTGTGAAAGATATTCTTCTTATTGTAGGATATAAGGAAGAGATCGTTAGAGATTACTTTAAGGATGGTTCCCATCTTGGGGTGAATATCAGTTATGCTACACAAAGCAAATTGGAAGGAACAGCAGATGCAATTGGCTATGGAAAGGACTTCATTGAAGACAGCTTAATCACTCTTAATGGAGACATCATATTGGATGTGGACATCCTTAGCGAAATCATTGAGGATTATGAAAAATCAAAGCCAGACACATTAATGGTTCTTACAGAAGTTGAAGATCCAAGTGCATTCGGTGTTGTTGAATTGGATGGAGACAATGTCATCAATATTGTTGAAAAGCCTAAAAGGGAGGAAGCTCCAAGTAATTTGATTAACACTGGAATCTATATTTTCAATAAGGACATCTTTGATAAAATTGACAAAACTGAAGTTTCTCCAAGAGGAGAATACGAAATTACAGATTCATTATCACTTCAAATAGCTGATGGAAAAGTGGTTAAAGGACATAAAACCACAAAAGAATGGATGGACATTGGAAAGCCATGGGAATTGATTGAAATCAATGAAGAATTACTCAATCATATTGAAGGAGAAATCAAAGGAACTGTTGAAGAAGGAGTTACAATCCATGGAGAAGTGTTTTTAGATGAAGGCAGTCTTCTCCGTTCTGGAGTTTACATTAAAGGCCCTGTATATATCGGTAAAAACTGTGACATTGGACCAAACTCATACATTAGAGGAAATTCCTACTTTGGAGATAATGTCCACATCGGTAATGCAGTAGAAATCAAGAACTCAATCATTATGGAAAACACCAATGTGAGCCATTTAAGTTATGTAGGTGACTCTATCTTAGGTTCCAATTGTAATATTGCTGCTGGAACAAATATTGCTAACTTACGTTTTGACAACAAAACAGTTAAGACAACTATCAAAAACAAGAAAACAGATACTGGAAGACGTAAATTAGGTGCAATTGTAGGAGACTCTGTTAAAACTGGAATCAACTCAAGCTTAAGTCCAGGAGTCAAGATAGGAGTGAGAGCTACAATCGGTTCTGGTGTCTTATTGTATGAAGACTTAGAGTCCGACATGAGAGTCTTGGTAAAGCAAGAGCATATTTTCCAAAACAAAAAGGAAACTGGACAAATATCCTTAGAAGAAGTTGATGAAAATAAAGAAGAATAAAAAATATTTATATTTAAATGAAATGAAATTTTAGATTTATTAATTTATCTGATTAATAAAAAAAATAAAAGAGGAGTATATTATGAAACTCAATGAACCCGTAAAAATATTCCCTGGTGCACAAGTAATTGGCGATGTTGAAATTGGCGAAAACTGTTCCATTTGGCATGGAGCGGTTATTCGAGGAGATGTAGGCCCTATAAGAATTGGCAAAAACTCCAATGTGCAGGACAACTGTGTTCTTCACACTTCAGCAAACTTGACCCTTAAGATTGGAGACAATGTGTCCATAGGCCATGGTGCTGTAGTTCATGGATGTGAAATTGATGACAATGTTCTTATAGGAATGAATGCTACTGTATTGAATGGCGCTAAAATAGGCAAGAACTCAATTGTAGGCGCTGGAGCAGTAGTCAGTGAAAATAAGGAATTTCCAGAAAACAGCCTAATATTGGGCGTTCCTGGAAAGCTTATTAAGGAAACTACACAAGAACAAAGAGACCATATTATTTGGAATGCATTACACTATGTTGAACTTGCAAATGAATACGATGATTAAATCATCTATTCATCAACTTTTTTTATTAGATTATTAAATTCAAAATCATCTTATCATAATGCTAATTAAATGCTGGCTATCAAAAGATTAAAAATTATATTTAGAAGGTAAAATAATGAAAGTACGTAAAGAAGTAGAGGAATTAGACCCATATGTTCCTGGAAGATCAAAAGAGGAAATCGCACAGGAATTTGGAGTTAAAAAAGAAGACATCATAAAATTGGGGTCTAATGAAAATCCATGGGGACCATCTCCAAAAGTAAAGGAAGCTATTGAAAAAGAACTTGCAAACATTAACAGATACCCTGAATCTGATTTGGAAGAGCTTAAAAAGGAATTTGCAAGATACTCCAATGTAAAGCCAGAACAGATAATCGTTGGAGGAGATGGTGCAGATGAACTTATTGACACTTTAGCAAAAACCTTCATTGAACCTGGTGACGAATTTATAGTCCCTTTACCTTCTTACATGTATTATGAATTCCTATTCAAGCCATATGGTGCAATTCCAAACTATGCAAGATGGAATTTGGAAACAAACACCCTTGATTTGGATTCTGTACTCAATGCAATAAATGAAAAAACAAAGATGCTATTCTTATGCACTCCAAATAACCCAACTGGAGCATTGATTTCCCAAGATGAGTTAAGGGCAATCCTAGATAAAACCAATAAATCCAAAGGTGGAGTGTGTGATGCAGTAGTTGTTATAGATGAAGCATACTTTGAATACTCTCTAACCAACAATGTGAACCTCTTAGACGAGTATGACAATATTTTCATTCTTAGAACAATGTCTAAAGTAATGGGACTTGCAGGAATGAGGATTGGCTATGGTATTTCAAGCAAGGAAATCATCGAATTTATGCACAGGATCAAGCCTGTCTTCTCACTTACAAAACTTTCATACATAGCTGCGCTCACTACAATAAAAGATACTGAATACATTGAAAAATCAATTAAGGATGGAATAGAAAGCAGAGATTTCCTATATAATGAAATATCCAAAATGAAATCCGTTAAAGTCTATAAATCATATTCCAATTTCATGTTGATTGACATTCATGATACTGGTTATACCGCTGCAGAGATTACAAGAGAATTCATGAAAAGGGGAATGATTGTAAGAGATTGTACCTCATTTAAGGGATTGGATGAATATTACTTCAGAATAAGCATTTGTACATTGGAAGAAGATAAGAAATTCCTAGAAGTAATGAGAGAAATATTGAATGAATAGATAATGCATTTTATTTTTAAGAGCTGATAGAATGGAATATAGTGTAACAGTTACATCATCAATTGAATATCCGAAAAATATGTCTTTTGTTATATTTTTAGCAAAATGCCCTCTCAGATGCCCTTATTGCAGTAATAGTGAAATATTGGAAGAAGGAACTGAAATCAGCTTGGAAGAGATATATGAAAAAATTGATGATTCTGCAATGTTTATGGATGCTGTTGTTGTTTCAGGAGGGGAACCTTTAGTCCAATATGAAGATGTGATTGAAATCTTCAAATATGTTAGAGAAATTGGTCTTAAAACCAAATTGGACACAAGTGGAGTTTATCCAGACAGACTCCAAAAAATACTTGATTTAGGATTAGTGGATTATGTGGCTATGGATATAAAGGCTCCATTCGACAAATATGAAGAAGTCATTAAAGCAGACATCGGGCAAAATGTAAAGGAATCCATGGAAATTGTAAATAGATATGATGATATCACTTTAGAATGCAGAACCACTTATTGCCCTAAATTGCTCACAGAAGAAGACCTTTTTACTATAGTTGATGAAGTGGAATGCGATTTATACACCATTCAGCAATTTAGAAACAGATGCGTTTTAGATGAATCATTAGCTGAAGCAGAAGAGCCAAACCCTCATGACATGGAAGATATCGCTAAAAGGATCAAAGAAGCATATCCTGACCAAGACATAAATGTGAAAACTGCTGAATTCGGTCAAAAAAGCATCTAAATAGCTATTAAAAATCATTCATATTCATAAAATCTATCTTAATCAATGAACTTGAAATTTAAAGAATAAATAGATAAGTTTATTAATTTTTCAATAAAGATAATAATATATTAAGATTTACTTAATTATTTATTTAAGACTATTTTTTATTAAAAGTCTCCAAAAAAGGTGATAAAATGCCAATCATGTCCTTTGGAAGTCAGAACATAAATATAATCACAAATAAAAAAGCCATGACTATAAGGAAACTATGGAAAACACCTTTAAAAGTTGGAGATAGGCTTCATTGCTATTGGAATTTAGCTTCTAAAGAAAAAAAGAAAATTTTCGAAGCCCAAGTCACTGATGTGAAAACACTCCCATTTAAGGAAATTAAAAGCAATGATAAGTTAGCCCAAGAGGAAGGATACGAAGATTCCAATGAAATGGTTAGGGAATTTAAAAAAATGTATCCTGATGGAATCTCTGATGAAGATTTGTTCCAGGTAATCTATTTTGAAAAACTTGACATCAATAAATGGAAAGGGGAAAAAATAGACCAAAAAGAGATGATCACTCAAAGGGCAGACATTTTATTTGATACCGGTAAATATGACAAGTCTGTATTATGCTATAATGCTGCCTTAAAGATTGATCCGAATGATGTTTATCTTTTAAACAAAAAAGGAGACAATCTAAGCAGGCTTGACCGTTTTGACGAATCCATTGAATGTTATGACAAGGCATTGGAAATAGAAGGAGATAACGAATATATCTGGAACAACAAGGCAATAGCTATGCTAAACTCTGGAAATATCGAGGAAGCCCTTGAAGCAAGCAATGGAGCATTGAATGCAAATCCTAACAATCCAGTAGTTCTCTATTGGAGAGGATTTATTTTGGAAATCCTTGCTGAATTCGATAAGGCTTTAGAGGTTTATGACAAGCTGATTACCATTGATGACACCAACCCTGAAGTTTGGAATGCACGTGGAAATGTATTGACTGATATGGAAAGACCTGAAGAGGCATTGGAAGCATATGACAAGGCATTGGAATTATGTTTGGAAGATTCCGAAATTGACGCAACAGCGCAAAACAGAAAAGGAAATGCACTCCTTGACCTTGGTAGATTTGAAGAGGCAATTGAATGCTATGACAAAGCGATAGAACTTGAGCCAAGAAACACATCATTCCTATTGAACAAAGGAGTGGTTCTAATGGAACTTGACAGATTCAATGAAGCGGAAATCCTTTTCACAAAAGTTCTTGCTCTTGACCCATCAAACGATGATGCAAGAGTCTTGAAAATGGAATGTCTTGAAAATATGTAACTATTTCCTTTTTTATAATTTTTTTATCTATTTTTTACTATACTTTTACCTATTTTTTACTAGTTTTATAATAATTAATTAGTTTATGTAGATTATGATATTAATAATAAATAAAAAATGAATTTGAATTAATTTAATTGAAATAATAATTAATTAAAAATAGGTTTACTATATATAACTATATTTTAATA
>JAZNRM010000131.1:0-2376 GCA_045590695.1 Methanobrevibacter sp. | reverse complement strand
TAGGTGAAGGAGAATATTTCTTTCTTCTTCTATTTAAAATCTGAAAGTTCATATTTATCAAAAAATTAATTAATCTTATATTTGGGCAGTTGAGTTTAAAATGCAGAAAATAAGAAAGAATATACTATTGTCTTCATTGGTATTAATGGTATTGTTATTGTCTTTGTCTTCTGTGTCTGCAGAAGATATTTGCGATAATGATATTTCATCTTTATCTGATTTGGGTGAAGGTACTGTTGAGGATGATTTTGTTTTGTGTTCAGATTCTTCTTCTAATGATAATTTGGCTGCTGAAGAGATGGGATCAGATGAAGATTCACTTAAAGAGCCAAAAGTAGGGGCTAATGATTTAAAGGAATCCTACAGTTTGAACGATAATGTTTATGCTATTGATTCAGATAATTTTAGTTCTTATTTTGTTGATGGTGTCTTGAAGGATGGTTTTGATGATTCAATCCTAGTCTTCAATGGAGAGTTTACCGATAAGGGCATCATAGATATCAAATCTCCAAATGTGACTGTCATAGGCAACAATTCTTTGCTAAGAAATACTGTCTTCTGTCTTGAGTCCAGCAATGTCATGCTTACTGGCCTTAACTTTGCATTGGATCAGGAGTTTGCCGACAATGATTATGCGGGCATACTGGTGTTGGGGGATAACTGCACAGTATACAACTGCACCATGAATTACACTGTTCCGGAGGACACTACCGGCTTTTGTGTCTATGCTGAAGGAAATGGTATGCAGAATCTTACCTTGGCAAACAATACATTCAACTTTGTCGGCAATAACATTAACAGCGGTTGGAATTTTGCAATCTATATTGAGAATGCTGATAATTCCATTGTTTATGGCAACAACATCAACTGTTCATTGCCTTTGCGTTCCGTTGACTGGTTAAATACTGTTCTTGGTGCTAAAATGGATGCTGTTGCAGCTTTTGTGGCTGAAAAGTGTGATAATCTGATATTGTCCAACAATGTTGTTTCCACTTATGCCAGCTGTGGAGATGGGGGATACCCTACCATTGACACTGTATTGGTCTTTGATTGCAATGGAGTTGCCATTGAAGGAAATCGCATTTACAGTGAGGATTTTTACACTGTAAGTGGCAATAACAATTATTTGTATGGCATTGATGTCCATAGTTCCGATGATGTTATGATATTGGACAATCAGGTTGATATCCGCACCACTGGAGGTCGTCTTGGCATGGGTACTGCTTATCCTATACAGGTGAGTCCTTCAAGTGATGTCAGGATTGCTTTCAATAATCTGACTACTTTCAGTTGCGGTCCGAATATTGGAATTTATTCCTATGGAAATGACAGGATTGAAATCATCAGCAATTTCATCAATGTGACAGGTTTGGCAGGTTCTGATGCTGATGCTCTCGTTGCAGGGATTGAGGTTGAGGATTCCAACGATTTGGTTTGGAACAATACCATTATTGTAAATAACATTGGTGAATATAGGGATGGGAATAAGGTTTATGGAATAAGCTTTTCTCAAAGCGTTCCAGGCATTCATAGCTATAATATCCAGTACAATAATGTGACTACCAATGGTTTCTATGCTGTTTCATTGGCTGCTAGGGAATCTGTTGTTGACAATTCCATTATTGCAAACAATGTTTTGGTTTCCAGTAAGCGCACAGGCAATCGTGCCGTTCGTGTAGAAGGTACGAACAACACTAATAGGAATAACACTGATGGTGTTTTCAGGAACACTTTGAATGAGGATGATTTGCCGGATTGGCTGAAGAATCATAAGAGTCTAATTCCTCATGTCGTTGTTCCTAAGTATTATCGTGAAGGTTCTCATGGCAGTGGATTGACTCCTTCTAATGGAAATGGGTCCGCTCCTTGGAACTCTAATGGCAGTTCTGGTGGAACAAACAATGGCAATGGTCGGCATGGAAGTGGCGTTTCCGGTAATGGATCTGATCCTGATAGTGATACGGTTTTAGGTTCCGATAGGGATACTGCTCCAGGTGTTGGCGGTGATGCTGATCCTAGCATAAGTGCTGCCAGTCCTGGGGATAGTGGAAGTTCTGCAGCTGAACCTAATGCTTATGAAATCAATGATCAGGATAATTTGGCTGTGAAGTCTTCAAACTATATTCCATTAGGCATTATCTGTATCATCGCTTTGGCTTTATTGCTTTTTGGATACAAACGTCAAAAGGACAAAGAGGAAGAGGAATAAAGGAACAAAAAATTTAAAGTTTTTTATTCTTAAAGAGTTCTTATGTTTTTAAAACATAATTATTCTTTAATTTTTTTATTTTTTAAAAGTACTTTTATTGGTTTTAAAATTAAAGGATGAAAATGTTTTAATTTTAAAATTAATAAATTATGCAATTTAATGTAGAT
>JAZNRM010000130.1:0-2548 GCA_045590695.1 Methanobrevibacter sp. | reverse complement strand
TTATTGAAAACTTATTTTCAGATTATTATAAAGATAATTATTCATTATATATTATTTTTATCGGAGGCACAAAATGGATTTAAATATAAAAATAAATGACAAAGGCCATTTAGATATTGGCGGTGCTGATGCATGTGATCTTGTAGAACAGTATGGCACTCCTATCTATGTAATTGATGAAGAAAGAATTAGAGACAACTACAACAGATTCTATAACGCTTTCACTAAATTTTATCCTAAATTCAAAGTATTCTATGCTTGTAAAGCAAATACAAACATTGCTGTTTTAAAAATCCTCGAGGAAGAAGGATGTTGCATTGATGCAGTATCTCCTGGAGAAGTTTACATCTGTAAAAAAATGGGATTCTCTGGAGACAGAATCTTATTTACAGGAAACAACATTAGAAACGATGAAATGGATTACGTAAACAGTGAAGATGTAATCTTGAACATTGACTCTGTTTCTGCTCTCAAAAGACTTGCAGAAAGCATTGATCCTAATGGTAAAAAAATCTCATTCAGAGTAAACCCTATGGTAGGTGCTGGTCACCACGGCCACTGCATTACTGGTGGGGAAATGAGTAAATTCGGTATTATGGAAACTGAAGCTGTAGAGATTTACAAATTAGCAAAAGAGTTAGGATTTGAACCTGTAGGTATGCATTCTCACATCGGTTCAGGTATTTTAGACCCAGAACCATTCAAATTAGCTATTGAATCAACTATGAACATTGCAGGTAAAGTTCACCAAGAAGCTGGAATCGACTTTGAATTCATTGACTTCGGTGGTGGAGTTGGAATTCCATACACTCCTGATGAGGAATTATTGGATTTAGAGCATTTCGCTGAAGAAAACGTAAAATTATTCAAAGAGAAATTAGAAGAGTTTGACATGGGCGAACCTACCTTATACCTTGAACCAGGTAGATACATTGTAGGGGACGCTTCTGTAATTTTAGTTGAAGTAAACAGTGTAAAGGAAAGCTACAGAAAATTCATCGGTGTAGATGCTGGATTCAACACTCTTTTAAGACCTGCTATGTACGATTCCTACCATCACATTGTTGTTGCAAACAAAATGAATGAAGAGCCAACTCAAGAAGTGGATGTTGCAGGAAATGTCTGTGAATCCGGTGACTTGTTTGCAAGAGACAGACCTCTTCCAGACATTGAAGAAGGTGACATCTTAGGAATATTGAATGCTGGTGCATACGGTTACACTATGGCTTCCAACTACAACTCAAGACCTCTTCCTGCAGAGATTCTTGTTAAAAACGGAGAGTCTTTCGTAATCCGTGAAGCACAGACTTACGATGACATCTTTGAAAAACAATCTGTTCCTGACCACTTACAATAGACGTTAAGGTGATAGAATGGTAGATTTAAAAGGTTTAAAATTCTCTAAAATGCATGGTATCGGTAATGATTTCCCTATTATTGATGAAAGTCAAGGGGAACAGATTCCAGAGGCTGACAAAGCTGAAGCATGCAGACAATTATGCCACAGAAACTTTGGTGTAGGTGGAGATGGAGTATTGTTCGTTGTACCATCTGAAGTGGCAGACATTGGATACAGAATGTTCAATCCAGATGGATCTGAAGCTGAAATGTGTGGAAATGGTATCCGTTGTTTTGGAGACTTTGTTTACAGAAACAAAATCGTTGAAAAGGAAACAATGACTGTTGAGACCAAATCCGGTATCAAGACCATTGAAATCACTGTAGAAGATGGGGAACCTGTTCTCTTTAAGGTAAATATGGGCAAATCAACATTCAAAGTTCCACAAATTCCAATGATTGCAGATTCAGAGGAGTTTGTAGATGGGGACCTTGAAGTTATTGACACCACCTTCAAGGCAACTTGTGTCAATGTAGGAAACCCTCACGCAATCCTCTTTGTTGATGATGTAGATGCAATAGATATTGACAAATACGGTCCAGCTATTGAATGCCATGAAGTGTTCCCAGAAAAGATCAATGTTCATTTTGTTGAAGTTATTAGCAAAAATGAAGGAAAAATGAGAACTTGGGAACGTGGTGCTGGTGTTACTTTAGCATGTGGTACCGGTGCAACTTCAACTGCACTTGCTGGTGTAAAATTAGGTCTTTTTGATAATGAAGTTCTTCTTCACTTACCTGGTGGAGACTTAGAGTTTAATGTCTATGAAGAGGACGGAGAACTCGGTGCATTCATGAAAGGACCTGCAGCATTGGTATTCAATGCTGAAATCCAATAAATTTATTTATTTTTAAATAAATTTTCTTTTTTCTTTTTTTTAAATATTTTTTATATTCTTTAAACTTTATTTTTAATTATTTTTTTCATATCTTGTTGAATTCATTTATAATTTTGAATTTCTTTTATTTAGTGAAACTAAAGGAATGGCTAGAGATTTATATGATATGATGTTTGAATGTGGATGGTATAGTTTAGAAAAAGCTGAAAAAAATAAAATCAGTGAAGCTTTAAATGAAATGGAAACGAATTTAAATCAATTAATATAGAAAAAACACTTAATACCCCTATGAGATTATTAAGTGTTTTTTC